>NZ_DATBUP010000158.1:0-9371 GCF_036515995.1 Pedomonas sp.
AGCGCCTCGCTGCGGCTGGCCGAGACCGGCGCCTTCTCGATCGCATTGGCGAGCTCGTAGATATTGGCGACCGCCTTGTTGAATGCCAAAGCCTCGATATTGGCCGCCACGCTGGCGATCGTCTGGTGCAGCTTTCGGTCGAGCGCCGCATCGCGCCCTTCGCCCGGCTGCACCTCGCTGGTCATCCGCCACAGCCGCTGGACGAAGCGCCATGCGCCTTCGATTCCGGATTCGCTCCACGGCAGGTCGCGCTCGGGCGGGCTGTCGGAGAGCATGAACCAGCGCACGGCGTCCGCGCCGAACTGGTCCACGATCACGGTCGGGTCGACCGTGTTCTTCTTCGACTTGCTCATCTTCTCCGAGCGGCCGACCGTCACGGCAAGGCCGGTTTCGGTCTCGAACACGCCGTCGTCGCGACGCTCCACCTGACCCGGCTCCAGCCAGCGGCCGTCGAGCGCCTTGTAGGTCTCGTGGGTGACCATGCCCTGCGTGAACAGGCCCTTGAACGGCTCGGTGAAGTCGATCCGGCCCACCTTGTGCAGCGCGCGGGTGAAGAAGCGGCTGTACAGCAGGTGAAGGATCGCGTGCTCGATGCCGCCGATGTACTGGTCGACCGGCATCCACCAGTTGGCGGTGTCCTTGTCGAACGGCTTGTCGGCCGGCTGGCTGGCGAAGCGCACGAAGTACCAGCTGGAATCAACGAAGGTGTCGAGCGTGTCCGTCTCGCGCACGGCGGGCTTGCCGCACGAGGGGCAGTTCACGTGCTTCCAGGTGGGGTGGCGGTCCAGCGGGTTGCCCGGCACGTCGAAGGTCACGTCTTCCGGCAGCTTCACCGGCAGCTGATCGGTCGGCACGCCAACCGGGCCGCAGGCCTCGCAGTGGATGATCGGGATCGGCGTACCCCAGTAGCGCTGACGGGAGACGCCCCAGTCGCGCAGGCGGTAGGTGGTGGTGCCCTGGCCCCAGCCCTCGCTCTCGGCGCGGTCGATCACGGCCTTCTTGGCCGCGTCCACGTCCAGTCCGTCAAGGAAGCGGGAGTTGGCCAGACGGCCCGGGCCGACGTAAGCCTCGTCGCCTACCGTGAAGGTGGCGGCATCCGCATCCGTCGGCACCACGACCGGGGTGACCGGCAGGCCGTACTTGCGGGCAAAGTCCAGATCGCGCTGGTCGTGCGCCGGGCAGCCGAAGATGGCACCGGTCCCGTATTCCATCAGCACGAAATTGGCGATGTAGACCGGCAGTTCCCAGCTCGGGTCCAGCGGGTGCTTGACCTTGAAGCCGGTGTCGAAGCCCAGCTTCTCGCCGGTTTCGATGTCGGCCGTCGCGGTGCCGGACTTGCGGCACTCGGCCACGAACGCGGCGGCGTCCGGGTTGTTGCGAACCACGGCTTCGGCCAGCGGGTGGTCGATGGCAATGGCGCAGAAGCTGGCGCCGAACATGGTGTCGGGCCGGGTGGTGAACACCTCGACGCTCGGCTGCGGCGCGGGCTGTGCCAGCTCGAAGCGGAACTTGAGACCCGTGGACTTGCCGATCCAGTTTTCCTGCATCAGGCGCACCTTCTCCGGCCACTGGTCGAGGCCCTTGAGGCCCTCCAGCAGGTCTTCGGAGAAGTCGGTGATCTTGAAGAACCACTGGCTCAGCTTGCGGCGCTCAACCAGCGCGCCGGAGCGCCAGCCCCGGCCGTCGATCACCTGCTCGTTGGCCAGAACCGTGTGGTCCACCGGGTCCCAGTTGACCCAGCTTTCCTTCCGGTACACCAGCCCGGCGTTGTACAGGTCGAGGAACAGGGCCTGTTCCTGCCCGTAGTATTCCGGATCGCAGGTGGCGAACTCGCGCGACCAGTCGATGGCGAAGCCCAGCAGCTTCAGCTGGTCGCGCATGGTGGCGATGTTGCTGTAGGTCCAGCTCGCCGGATGCACCTTGCGCTCGAACGCGGCGTTCTCGGCGGGCATGCCGAAGGCGTCCCAGCCCATGGGGTGCAGCACTTCATAGCCCTGCGCGCGACGGAACCGGGCGATCACGTCGCCCATGGTGTAGTTGCGCACGTGGCCGATGTGGATGCGCCCGGACGGATACGGGAACATCTCCAGCACATAGGCCTTCGGCTTGCCGGACTGGTCTTGCGCATGGAAAGTCTTACGCTCTTCCCAGATGCGCTGCCATTTGGCCTCCGCGGCCTTCGAATTGTAACGAGTCATGGACCTAAAACAGTTCTTGTAGAGTTAGAGCAGCTTTCGGACAGAGTGATACACCCTGTGGATAAGAAAGTGCGACCAACGAATATTCTAGCCGGCCGAACCCACCGAGCCCTGCCGGATCTGGCGGGCGCGGGTGAGAATGGCATCTTCAAGCTTCTGAACGGTGCCGGCCTGAACCGGAGCATCCACCCAGGTGCCGTTTTGGTTCACCTGGCGCTGCACGGCCACCTTCAGGGCGTCGGCGCGCAGGTCACGGTCCAGCACGTAGGCGGAAACCTTCATCCGCTCGTTCGGAGCCTTCGGGTTCACCTTCCAGTCGGTGAGCAGAACGCCGGTGTTGGCGTCCACCTGCTGGGTCGGCATGAACGACAGCACGTCCACGGTGGCGCGCCAGAGGTAGGTGTTGACCCCAAGCGTCGTCATCTTCGCGGGCGGCAACTTTGCCGGAGCCGGATGCTTTCCGCCGCCGCAGGCCGCCAGAGTAATCGCCACGCCCAAACCCAAGCCAATCTGCACGAGCAGTTTCATAGAATTCCCCATTCGACTCTGGGACCCAGTCCCCGCGAAAACCGAACTCTTATAGACATTCGGGAACGGGCGGGCCAAGGCCCGTCACGTCAATCTTCGCATAAGTTTTGTGGATTCGTCGCCACAGTCCTGCCTCATTCGCCGCGTTACGCTTGGGTATGGGGAAGAATGACTGGAAAATGAACGAGTCTCCGGTCATATAAAGTGTAAATACGGGCACAGGGACAATGACGACGTTTTCGCGACTTCTGACGGTAGCTCTGATGATGGCGGCCCCCGCGGCAGCTGCATCCGAGCCTGCGCGCCAGAATGCGGACTCCAACTCAGGGTACCTCTATTTCCGTGAAAGCGGCAACGGCACCACGCTCAACGCGCGCGGTCCGGGTGCAATGACACCCGCGCTTCTGGATAACAAGCAGTCGGCCCGCTCGGTCGTTGCTCCGCTGCGGTCCGCCAGCAAGGCGAAGACCAAGACCGCGGAGCGAACCTTCCTGTTCACGCCGTCGGGCAAGGTCAATGATCGCAAGGCGCTCAGCGTCGGCATCACCACCCGCTCGCTCAATATCGTGGACAAGGATATCGAGAAGGCCGTCAGCTCCATTGACGTCTCCGGCTACAACGTTGGCGTCGCGGTGGGCTACAAGGGCTTCTCGGTCGAGGCCGGTTATTCCCGCCTTGAGGACACCCGTCCGCTCAGCAGCAATGCCGAGGGTGTGGACGTGGGTCTGTCCTATCGCGGCAAGGACTGGAAGACGACCCTTCAGGTCGCTGGCGAGAAGTACGACAACGACACGCCGTCCACCGCTCTGGGGCTGGACAAGAGCTACAGCGTGGAGCTGGGCGGTGCCTATCTCCTGACCCCGCGCCTCAGCCTGACCGGCGGCGTCAAGTATCAGGTGCTCACGCCGGGCTCGGATATGCGCAGCCGCGAGGGCGATCAGGCCAGCGGTTCGGTCTACGTCGGTACGCACCTGAAGTTCTAAAATCTATTATCTGAAGCTGATATTTTCCTTCTGATACAGGACAAATGTGGCATCTGGCCCATATGCCAGATGCCACATATTTTGATCAGCACCTGAGATTCTTTAGGCTTTAGTTTGAATTCTGAGCCGGTGGTGTCGCATATATATTAATATTGATGCCGCCTGACTGCTGTATTGTTTCATTATTTTGAATTACACTACATCCGTATACGCTTATCCCAATAGTAATGCTAATTATGATAATTCTAAAAAAGTATTTTGTCATAAAATACCCATTAAGATTCATGAATAAATCAGATCTTTTCTGGAAATACTAATCCCAATGTCTTGTTAAGACATTGTTGAATAAAAGGTAATTTAATATATTAATATTTTGATTTCTCTCCCCGAAAAAGCGGGATATTCAATTTAATTGAATTTTTATTAAATCGATGCCATTGCTTCCGAGATGCTGCCCGATATGTGCAGTGCACAATTGGACCCGAAGGAATGTTAATATTTAAATTAATGTATTATTTAATAAAGCAAATTAAAACTATTGGCGCTACAATCATGTTTTCATAATTTTATTTGGTCTACAAGCCGAAATGTCTTTCTATTCAACATTAGTTACTTCTAATTATTTTTGTAAAAGTATTTGTTAGCCACGCATCGATCGCGCCCCAGCCGTAAGGCCGTAGCGGCGCGAGGCGTTTCGCTGAAACCTCATCCACGCCGCCAAGCGCCAGCACCGGCACGGGCACGCCCTGTTTCAGCAGGCCGAAGCGCAGCGGGCCGAGGGTGCGCGCATTGGGGTGGCTGCGGGTAGGAAACACCGGAGAGAGGAAAGCGCCATTCACGCCAAGCCGCGCGGCGCGGATCAGCGCGGGCCGGCTGTGGGCGGCGGCGGTCAGATAAAACTGTTTGCGGGGCCGTCTGTTACTGCCGCGCCGGGCCTGCGCTTCCGGCAGGTGTGCACCATCCGCCTTCAACTCCAACGCCAGCGCGACCGGCCCGGCCAGCAGCACCGTCAGCCCGTGCTTGCGGCATGCCCTGATCAGGTGGAGGGCAAGCCGCCTGTCCCGCTTCGGGTCTTTCACCCGCACAATCACCCCTACGTCCTGCGGAAGCCCGGCCAGCACCGTCCAGACCCTATCGCCCAGGCGGGCATCGGTCAGGAACCAGCGGCGGGGCAAGACGTCACGTCTGGAAGCTCTGGGAAGTCTGGAAGTCATTGGCGTCCCGGGTTTTACTCTTTATACACCGCAAGGCCATGAACACCACCGATACACCCCTTTCAGACGCCGCCCAGCGGCTCCGTGACATTCACAGCCGGATGGACAAGGCCGCGCGCCTGGTCGACCGCGCGCCCGGTCAGGCCCGGCTCATCGCCGTGTCCAAGACCTTCGGGCCGGAAGCCATCGAGCCGCTGCTGGAAGCCGGGCAGCGTCTGTTCGGTGAGAACCGGGTGCAGGAAGCGCAGGGCAAGTGGCCGGCGCTGAAGGAAAACTACCCTGACGTTGAGCTTCACCTCGTCGGCCAGCTTCAGTCCAACAAGGCGGAAGACGCGGTTGAGCTGTTCGATGCCATCCACAGCGTTGACCGCTCCTCGCTCGTGCAGGCGCTGGCCAAGGCCATGGACAAAACCGGCAAGCGCCCAAGCTGCTTCATTCAGGTAAACATCGGTGAGGAAGAGCAGAAAGGCGGTGTCGCCCTTGAGGCCCTGCCCGCACTGCTGGAGGAAGCCCAAAGCCTGAACCTGCCGGTGGTCGGCCTCATGTGCGTGCCCCCGGCCGACAAGGAGCCCTCGCCCTACTTCGGGCTGCTCGCCAAGCTGGCCAAGCGCCACGGTCTTCCGCGCCTCAGCATGGGTATGTCCAGCGACTTCGAAACCGCCGTCTCGCTGGGCGCAACCGAGATCCGCGTTGGCACCGCGCTCTTCGGCACCCGCTGAGTTTAGAGTTTTTGCAGGAGGGTCTTAACCCTCCTGGCAACCTGCCATTTTGCTGGAAAGGGCCGTGTCCGAGAAAAAGGGCGCGGCCCTTTTCTGTTCAGGATCACAGGTTCGCTTGTGCTGCCCTTACCCCCAGGTCCTATTCCCGGATTTCGATTACCGTCTGGGGCGTGCATCCCCGTAAGATCGTTACGAGTGTTTCACGTGGAACAGCGACGCACCCCAGCGTCGGCTTCATCGCGCCGGTATCATCATACTTGCAGCAGTGCAGGAAGATGGCACTGCCGAGGCCGGCCCGCGCTGGCGCATCGTTGTGGCCCAGCACGACAATGAAATCGTACAGCCCGTCCTCCCGCCACAGGGTTTCTGCACTGGCATCGAAGGGAAGGCGCACCGCGCTGTTATAGGCGGGATGGTCTGCGTCATCGCACCAGCCGTCCTGTCGGCTGATGCCACGCATCGGCAGGGTGGTCTGCGGTGGTGCCACCCGGTCCGGGCGGTAGTAGACCCAGCGCAGCGGATAGGTACCAAGCGGCGTTGCGCCGTCCCCTTCCCGCTTGTCGGTGTCCGGTTTCGCACCGCCCTTGCCGATGGCGCAGGGCGTGGACTGGCTGCCCCACTTCAGAATGCCGGTGCCGGTTTCAACGATCAGACGGTCAACCATGGGCAAAATCAGCCTTCCTTGCGCGGAAAGCGGTCAGCATAGCGCCGTTTGCCCACAGGCCCAAGGTTCGCCTTACTGCGAACCCCCGCCGCGCTTCAGTGCGTCAAGCTTGTCCAGGTTGGCGGCCATGCGATTGGCGAAGTCCACGCCGCTCATGGCGGGGGAAATCCCTGCAGATTGAGGGGCCTGGGTTGCGGCCCCAGCGCTCCGTGCCCTGTCGTCCTCCCGGCCGGAAGGCACTGCGGCGGCCGGTGCGCTACCGCCGAATGCGCCTAGCAGCGCGGCGAACTGGGCGGAACTCATGTCCACCGGGGCCGTGCCGAGTGAGGGCGCGGCGGGAGCCGCGGCCGCACGCTGGGGCTGTGCCGCCTGCCTAGAATGAGCGGCAGGCAGGCCTTGCGCCTGCATCGGAAGGACAGCCTCTCGGCCGCGCATCTTTCCGGGATGAATGGCCTGCTCGTTTGCCAGCACGGTGGGGCCGGATTTCACATTCTCGGCCTGTACCAGCTGTTCGCCGCCCTTCTTGCCGCCGCCAAAGATCGCGCCGAACACGCTCTCGATCAGGAACACGCCCGCGCCGATGGCGGCACCCACAGGCCCGCCGACCGCAGCGCCAAGGCCGATATGACCGGCGAGCTTGGCGCCTTCGGATATCTTGTCCTTGGTGACGGCGCGATACGCCTGAGAGACACCCGGCACATGCTGAAGCGGGTTCACCGTATCCAGTACTTCCCCGAATACGGATGTACTTTCCCGCTGGGCCTTGCCTTCAACCCTGATGGTCGAGCTGTTGCTGCGGTCCACAAAGGGAAGCAGGGCATTCACATTGGTGCTTGGCATGGCGCAATCCTCCACCCAGACACCAGCAAGACCTGTGCCAGAAATAATATCTATTTATATCAATGCCTTGGTTCAGATGAAACCGCCCGGCCCGGCAGGGATTGCCGCCCTAAGGCGTAACGATGCCCTACAGTAAGTGCCCCGTGCGTTCCTTCTTGGTCCTGAGGTAACCCACGTTGTGCGGGTTGGACGGGAACTGGTGCTCCACCCGCTCCACCACACGAATGCCGCAGGCTTCAAGCCCTGCCACCTTCTGGGGGTTGTTGGTCATCAGCCGCACGGAGCTGAAGCCCAGCAGCGTCAGCATGCGCGCGGCGGGCCAGAAGGCGCGCTCATCCGTCTCGAAGCCGAGGCGGTGGTTGGCGTCCACCGTGTCGAAGCCCTGATCCTGCAATGAGTACGCGCGCAGCTTGTTGATCAGCCCGATGCCCCGCCCTTCCTGCGCCAGATAGAGCAGGATACCCGAGCCATGCTCGGCAATCGCCTTGAGCGCGCCGCGCAGCTGGGGCCCGCAGTCGCACTTGAGGGAGGCGAGCAGGTCGCCGGTAAAGCATTCCGAATGCAGGCGAGAGAGCACCGGTTCGTGCCGGTTCGGCTCGCCGATCACGATGGCCAGATGCTCCAGCGCGCCGTCGTCAGCCCGGAAGGCAACGATCTTGGCGTTCTCCGCATCTTCCAGCGGCACCTTGGCCTGCGCCACAATCTTCAGGCGGGCCGCGCGGGCTTCCGCATAGCCCAGAATGTCCCCCGCCTCGGCCTGTGCCCAGTCCTCCGGTATCGCAGGGTCCAGCACGGTAAGGCAGGCGGGCAGCAGCCGGGCGGCCTTGGCCAGCTCGATGGCGGCCTGCCCCGCAGTTTCATGCGCGCCCATCGGCAACGGGCGGAACGGCCCCTTGAGCGGCACCGCCAGATCTTCCACCGGATCGGCGACTGACAGCAAAAAGCCCAGATCGGCCCGCGCCTCGCGCTCGATCATCACCACCTGATGCCCGGCAGCGCGCGCATCGCTGGTGATCTTGAGCACCTGTGCCCGGCGTCCGCTGATGAGCAGGTCGGCGTGGTTTCCCGCCTCCTGTTCGAAGGCAGCGAGGCTGTCGGCAGAGGCCAGGTCCAGCGCCATCACCGCAATGCGGTTTGCGCCGTCCGCCACCACAACCGGGCGGCCGCGACGCAGCTCATCCACCGCCCGATCAACGGACAGAAGGGCGGCGGGGCTTACCATGTGAAGTCCGCAATGAGCGGTGCGTGATCCGAAGGCTTTTCCCAGCCCCGGATGTCTTCCAGCACCTTGTAGCTGATATTGGTTTCCGCCAGATCGGGCGAGAGCCAGATGTGGTCCAGCCGCAGCCCGCGGTCGCTCTCGCGCCAGTCCTTGGCACGGTAGCTCCACCAGGTGAACTGGCGCTCCGGCGCGGGCATCGCCACGCGGCCCAGGTCCACCCAGCCGTGGCTTTGCTGAAGCTGCTCCATCTTCTCCACTTCCATCGGCGTGTGGCTCACCACCTTCAGCATGTGCTTGTGGCTCCACACGTCGCAGGGTAGCGGGGCGATGTTGAAATCGCCAAGCAGAATGGTGGGCTGCTTCAGCTTCTCTGACCAACTGGTCATGCGGTCGTAGAAGGCGAGCTTCTGGCCGAACTTGGGGTTCAGCGCCGCGTCGGGAATGTCGCCGCCGGCCGGAATGTACACGTTCTCGAGCCGGATGCCGCCCGGCAGCGTCGCCCCCACGTGGCGCGCTTCGTCGTTGCCCTGCCAATCATGGCTCTGGGCATCGTCCAGCTGAACGCGGGAGAGGATGGCAACGCCATGGTGCATCCGCTGGCCGCGCAACTGCTGGTGCGTATAGCCAAGCTCGGCAAAGAAGGCGGCGGGAAAATCCCCGTTGGAGGCTTTGGTTTCCTGAAGGCAGAGAACATCTGGCGCGTGTTCGCGCAGGAAACGGGTCACCAGATCCAGACGGGCGCGGACGGAATTGATATTCCAGGAAGCGATGCGAAGAGTAACAGCCATTTGCGCTTGTACTAAGCCACGCCGCCCCCGTGGACAAGATATTCACAGCGTCGCAGGCGCACTGCTGATGCGACCCTGTCAAAAACGAGAAGGACCCCGCCTCGGGGGCAGGAGGCGGGGTCCGGACTGCGCTCGTCACGCAAGCAGCGGCTGTGTCGGGCAACAGGGGGCAAATCCCGACGGTAGGAGTTGCCGCTGCACATCAGAAATAGGAT
>NZ_DATBUP010000159.1:0-21946 GCF_036515995.1 Pedomonas sp.
GATCGCGGCGTGAAGGCGGAAGCCACGAAGAAGACCGAAGCGGTGGTGGGTGCGGACACGATCTTCGGCTCCAACACCTCGACCCTGCCGATCACCTCGCTCGCCGAGGCGTGGAGCAAGCAAGAGAACTTCATCGGCATCCACTTTTTCTCGCCGGTTGAGAAGATGCCGCTGGTGGAGATCATCACCGGCAAGAACACCGGGGATCGCGCCATCGCCAAGGCCATGGACTATGTGGCGCAAATCCGGAAGACGCCGATCGTCGTCAACGACAGCCGCGGCTTCTACACCTCCCGCTGCTTTGGCACCTACGTGACCGAGGGCTACACCATGATCGGCGAGGGCGTGACCCCGGCGCTGGTGGAGAACTGCGGCCGACAGATCGGCATGCCGGTCGGCCCGCTGGCGGTGGGCGACGAGGTGGCCATCGATCTGTCCTGGAAGATCAAGAAGCAGACCATGGCCGACATCGGCGATGCCTACGTGCTGACCGAGGGCGACCGGGTGATCGACCGCATGTACGAACTGGGCCGCTTCGGCCGCAAGACCGCCAAGGGCTTCTACGAGTACCCGCAGGACGGCGGGAAGAAGTACCTGTGGCCGGAGATCGACGAGGAGTTCGGCAGCCTGCCGGAAGACAAGCAGCCCTCGCCCGATGAGGTGAAGACGCGCCTGCTCTACCGGCAGATGGTGGAATGCGCCCGCTGCTTCGAGGAAGGCGTGCTGACGACGCCGGAAGACGGCGACATCGGCGCGATCTTCGGCTGGGGCTTCGCGCCGTTCACCGGCGGCCCGTTCAGCCACATGGACACGCTGGGGATTGCCAACGTGGTGAAGGAGCTGGACCGGCTGGCGCAAGCCTACGGCCCGCGCTTCGCCCCGCCCAAGCTGCTGCGCGACATGGCGGCGAAGGGCGAGACCTTCTACGGCGGGCTTTCCGCCAAAAAGGCAGCGTAAACGTTGCTTGCGTGAGGGCTTTGGGGGCAGAGCCCTGCTGTAACCGTGCTTGGTCAGTGCTTATGGCGGCGTTTCCGGTGCAGGCCGGAAGCGCCGCTTTTCTTTTCAGGCCGGGTCTGGCGCACTGGAGCCTTTTGCAGGTCGCACTTTTGTTCACCGCAGGCCATTCTACCCTGCTCGAAAGCTGCTCTATATGCTGAGATCTGGAATGAGGGAGAACAAGCGCATGTTCATCGCCATGAACCGTTTTCAGGTGCTGCCGGGCAACGAGGAGGCCTTCGAGGCCGTGTGGATGAACCGGGACACCTATCTGAGCGAGGTGCCGGGCTTCATTGAGTTCAGCCTGCTGCGCGGCCCGCAGGCGGAGGATCATACGCTCTATTCCTCCCACACCGTCTGGCGTTCCCGGGAAGACTTCGAGGCGTGGACGCGTTCGGAGGCATTTCGTAATGCCCATCGCAACGCAGGCGATAACAAGCCGCTCTATCTTGGCCACCCCCGCTTCGAGGGGTTCGAGGTCATCCAGTCCGTCAAGCCTGAGTAAGGGGAGGCGAGGCCTCCCCCTGGTGGGGCGGCCTCAGTTCTGCGCGCCGCCGGCGGCGCGGGCGCGGCCCAGCGCGCTGCGGCGGCGGCTGTAGGCGAAGTAGACGACGAAGCCGATCACGTTCCAGATCACGAACCGCTCCAGCGTCAGCGCGGGCAGGCTTAGCAGGAAGTACAGGCACCCGAGTGCCGCGATGGGCGCGAAGATCCACGCCAGCGGATAGCGGAAGCTGCGCTTGGCATCGGGGTAGCGCACGCGCAGGGCCAGCACGGTGACCGCCGAGGCGATAAAGGCCGTGAGCGTGCCGGTGTTGGTAAGCTCGGCAATCTCGCCCAGCGGCAGGAGACCGGCGACAACCGCAATACACACCGCAACCGCCGCCGTGACCATGCGCGGCGCGCCGGACTTGCTGACCGTGGCCAGACGCGAGGGCAGCAGACCATCGCGCGCCATGGAGAAGAACACGCGGGTCTGGCCGTACATCATCACCAGAATGACCGTGGGCAGCGCCAGAACGGCGGCCGCCGCGATGATGCTGGAGGCCAGCGGGTGGCCGATGAGGTTGAGGATCTTGGACAGCGGCGCCGGATCGTCCGCGAACAGGGAGAAGTGCGCCGCGCCCACGGCGGCACCGGCCACCACCATGTAGATGATGGTGCAGACGAGAATGGAGCCGACGATGCCGATGGCGACGTCACGCTCCGGACGCTTGGCTTCCTCCGACGCGGTGGCGACGGCATCGAAGCCGAAGAAGGTGAAGAACACGATGGCGGCGGCCGTCATCAGGCCCTTGGTTTCCCCGCCGATCTCCTGCGCGAAGAAGCCGAACGGCAGGAAGGGGTCGAAGTTGTCCGCATTGAAGGCGGTCAGCGCAAGGACGACGAACAGGCCGAGGGCGGACAGCTTGACGGTGACGAGAATGGCGTTGAGGCGGGCGCTGTCATGCACGCCGCGCATCAGGAGCGCCGCCACCGCCAGCACCGCGAGCACGGCGGGCACATTGACGATGCCGCCTGCGTGCGGCCCGGCCGTGAGCGCGACGGGCAGGTGAATGCCCGCCGAGGCCAGTGCGCTGACCACGTAGCCGGACCAGCCGACGCCGACCGCCGCGCAGGCGACCGAATATTCCAGCACCAGACTCCAGCCGACGAACCACGCCGGAATTTCGCCAAGGCCGATGTAGGTGTAGGAGTAGGCGCCGCCGGACTCATGGACCATGGAGCCGAGTTCGGCATAGGCCAGCGCGGCCAGAGCACAGACGCCCCCCGCAAGCGCGAAGGCCAGCACGATGCCCGGCCCGGCCCGGTCCGCGCCGACGCCGATCAGGGTGTAGATGCCGGTGCCGACGATGGCCCCGACGCCGAGTGCCAGCAGATGCGGCCACCCCAGCTGGCGAGTGAGGGACTGCCGTCCGGCGGCGGCTTCTCCGGTTGGCAATGGCTTGAGGCGCGTCTGCATACTGAACCCGATCCAGTCGTCATGTTGCAATGGCCAACGTTGCGCGGGTGCAGGAGATGCCGCTGGACGCGCTGCCGGTCGCATTGTCTGCGTAAGGATACAACGAAATGTCCATACTTGAGCGCCCGAACCGGCGCAACCGGACCATCTTTAGTAGCACGGACGGCGCAGGAATGTTTCCGGGGGCAGGCCGCCGAACCGGGCGGTAGAAAGGAAAAGGCCCGCCGAGTGGGCGGGCCTTGCGTTTCCGGAAGGACTTCAGGCAGGCGTGAGGCCGGTGGGCGCATCGGCCGGGGCCGGTGCGGCGGCGCTGCCCGCGTGGCAGACGACGCGCTGGATCATGTCGGCTGCCGTGACGATGGGGTTGGACTGGTTGATGCTGATGTCGCCATCCGGCGTCAGGCAGATGTCCCCCAGCGCATAGCGGGTGCGCTCGAGCTGGTAGGCGCTGAAACGGGGGTGGACGGCAAAGGCGCGGTCGATGGCGGCGATGAGGTCGGCCTCGGGCGTGATGACCTCGCCGAAGCGCCACATGGCGAAGTCTTCATTGCCCTGCCACGACGAGGCGTGGGCATCAATGAACAGGCAGGGGCGGGGCCGCACCAGATATTCATACACCTGACTGCTGACGTCACCGACGTAGAGATCGGCAGCGAGGGTGTAGGTCATGTCGATGCAGCGGGGGGAGCCGAGATCGACGAGAATGCGGCCGGGCACGGACAGGGCTTCCCACTGGGCGCGCTTCTCCGCGCTCCAGTTCCGGGCGAGGCGGACGTGGGGCGCAAAGATGAGGTTGTAGCGACCATCCTGCGCCACGCGCTCGATCAGCGTGCGGGCCACGGCCTCGAAAGAGGAAAGCTCGGTCTGGAAGTGCGGATTGTAGAGAACGACCGGCAGGCCGTTGTCGAATAGAGGCTGGTCTCCCTTGTGCTGGCGGGCCATGGCCGCAACCTTGACCGGCCCGGCCACATGGCAGCGCTCGGGGCGCACGAGGTTGCTGGCGACGAGGCGGTCCCGATCCTTGGGGCCGGCGACGAACACATGGTCGAACAGCCGGAAGCGCTTCTCGAACCCGACGGCCCGGTCTCCGGCCCCGTGGGGAATGTGCAGGAGCGGCGGGCAGCGGCCGGGAAGCTGGCGCAGCAGGGTGCTGGTGCGCTCGGCCGTGAGCAGGGCGTCCGCATCCCGCAGGCGGGACGACCAGAGGAGCAGCTTGGCCAGCTTGTGCAGTGACGCAGGCAGGGTGCGCTCCAGAAGGGCAGGCAGGCGCATCAGCACGACTTCGGGCTGGGGCATGGCCAGCGCGGCGGCCATCTCCACAACGGCGGCCTGTTCGGCGGCAGTTGTGACGAAGATGCGGACCCGAATGTCACGCCGCCGGTGAATCTCGAACGCGACCGGCAGGAAGTGGGCGAACTGGTGGCAACCGCCGATGGCGGCGACGTTCAATCGAAAGGCTGGCAATCGAAAGGCTGGTGCGGTTGGGGAAAGTGGGATCGAGATGTTTTGCATCATCGAAGGTGCCGTTCCATGGTTTGACCGTGACGCAACAAGGTGGCGAGGGCGGTCATATGTAGCCGTTCACCGTAAGGACGGGGTGCAGACCCGATCAAGCTCGATCCAGTCGTAGAATCGAGGTCAGGCCATCGAGCGCGTTCACGCGAGACTTTGATAAATGAGGATTTTTATCGACATGGCACGCTCTTCGTCATGAGGGCTGGCCGGTCAGCCGGGCATATGCCCGAGCTTCATTGCCGAGCTTTCCACGCGGTATGTGCATTTGCAATGATGAACTGCGGATGAGCGAGGGAATATTTCTGGGGGTCATTCGTACACTACCCTTTGGCCTCGGTGCGCCTGCTCCCCCTTGTGGACTAGGTCCCAGTGGGCCGGGCACACAAAAAGCCCGCCGTTTCCGGCGGGCTTCCTGTTCAGATAGGCTGAATCTTCAAGCTTGCCAACTGCGGGGGTCGGCCGGCCAGGCGGCTTACCAGCCGCGAAGACTCGCCAGTTCTGTGCGGCTTACCAGCCGCACAGACTCACCGGTTTTGTGCGGCTTACCAGCCGCACTGGCGACCCTTGTTCTGCTCCTGAAGGTAGGTCATCAGCGGTGCGAAGTAGTTCTGCATCGGCTGGGTGGACATCTTGTCCGAGCCGGTGAAGACCTTCAGCGCTTCCGGCCACGGCTTGGATGCGCCCATCTCGAGCATGGCGTTGAGCTTCTGGCCCACTTCCTTGTTGTTGTAGATCGAGCAGCGGTGCAGCGGCCCGGTCCAGCCGGCCTGCTTGCAGGCGGCCTCATGGAACTGGAACTGGAGGATGTGGGCGAGGAAGTAGCGCATGTAGGGCGTGTTGCCCGGAATGTGGTACTTGGCGCCCGGATCGAAGTCGGCCTCGGTGCGCTCGACCGGCGGGACGATGCCCTGATAGTCGTGACGCAGCTTGGTCCACGCGGCGTTGTAGCCCGCCGGAGTGACCTCGCCCGAGAACACCTGCCAGCGCCACTTATCGACGACGAGGCTGAACGGCAGGAAGGCGATCTTGTCGAGCGCCTGGGCCATGAGCAGGCCGACGTCACCCTCGGCCGACGGCTCCTTGTCGAGCAGGCCGATATTCACCAGGTAGGCGGGCGTGACCGACAGGGCGATGAAATCGCCGATGGCCTCGTGGAAGCCGTCGTTCGCGCCGTTCATGTAGAGCATCGGCTGCTTGTTGTAGGCGCGCTGGTAGAAGTTGTGGCCCAGCTCGTGGTGGGCGGTGACGAAATCGTCGCCGTTCACCTTGGTGCACATCTTCACGCGCAGGTCGTCCTTGTTGTCGAGGTTCCATGCGCTGGCATGGCACACGACTTCGCGGTCGGCCGGCTTGGTGATGAGCGAGCGTTCCCAGAAGGTTTGCGGCAGCGGCTCGAAGCCCAGCGAGGTGAAGAAGGTCTCGGCGGTCTTGATGATCTGCTCGGGCGACTGTTTCTTGGCGACGAGCAGCTCGGTCAGGTCATAGCCCTTGTCGGATTTGGCGGGAGCAACGATGTCATAGACGTTGCCCCACTGCTGCGCCCACATGTTGCCCAGCAGGTCAGCGCGGATCGGGCCGGTCTTCGCCTGTACGGAATCGCCGTACTTCTCGTTCAGCTCGGCGCGCACGTAGCAGTGCAGCTGCTCGTAGAACGGCTTCATCTCGGTCCACAGGCCGTCCGCCATCTTGGCGAACTCCTCCGGCGGCATGTCATAGCCGCTGCGCCACATGGCGCCGGTGTCCTGGAAGCCCAGTTCCTTCGCGCCCTGATTGGCGATCTCGACGAGGCGGGCGTAGTCCTGCTTCATCGGGCGGCCGACGTTGTTGTGCCAGCTGACCCACATTTCCTGAAGCTTGGCCGGATCACGCACCAGACCCATCTGCTCCTCGATGTCGGAGCCGGAGATCTCCTTGCCGTCCAGCGTGCCGCGGCCCTTGCCGTAGGTGGACTGGAGGCGGGTGGCGATGTCGTTCAGTTCCTTGGCCGCGCCGGGGGTGGAGGGCGCGGGCAGAGTGAGGCCCTGCTTCAGGATGTCGAGCTTGCGGCGGGTATCGTAATCCAGCTTCAGGTCATTGAAGCGGGCCGCGCCCTTGGCGTACTTCACGCCCAGCTCGGTGAACTCGGCGCCGGAGCGGGAGGCCAGCCAGTCGGAGTCGTAGTTGATGTAGGTGGCGTTGATCCACGCGATGCGGGATGCGTATTCGCTGAGATCGCCCAGCACCTTCTCGGCCTCCGCGACGAAGGCGGCGGCTTCCTGGGCGGTGGGACGGGCGGTGCTGGTCTGCTGGGCAGGCTGCGTCTGTTGGGCAAGGGCCGGGCCGGCGGCAACCGTAAGGCTGAGCGCCATGGCCATGGCGGTAGCAGTGGTTCGCATGCGTGGATTCCCCGAATGACTGTTTGGATAACCGGAAGAAACTCCGTTTCGCCGCCGGGGTCAACGTTTCAGGCGGGTAAAGGGTCCGATTCGGGCCTGTTTCGGACCTGCCAGTATCGGGGGGGGCTGCCGGAACAGGCGCAGGGCAGGGGGACGTCTGGCCGCGTTGGCAAGGAGGCAAGGACGTGGCATGAAGGGAGAACCCCGATTGCCCAGTCTGAGGGCCCAGATTTGAGGAGGCCGCAATGCAGGCATCCATCAACGCCCGTCCCGCCCCGCCGGCGCTGAGCCCCGAGGAGCAAAAGGCGCGTGCGCAGATCACCCCCGAGATGATCGAGCGGCTGGTGCGCGGCTTCTATGAGCGGGTGCGGGCCGATGACCTGATCGGCCCCGTGTTCAACGAGCGCATCAGCGACTGGGAGCCGCACCTGCAGAAGATGTTCGCCTTCTGGGAGTCCGTGGCGCTGGGCACGGGGCGCTACGAGGGCGCGCCCATGCGCCAGCACATCGCCCTTCCGGTGAGCAAGGAGCACTTCGACCGCTGGCTCGCCCTGTTCGAGCAAACGGCGCAGGAGGTGTGCCCGCCGGACGTGGCGGAGTATTTCGCCGTGCGCGCCTGGCGCATCGCCGCCAGCTTCGAGATGGGTATCTACGCCAGGCGGGGCGAGATCCTGCCCACGCGCCAGCGGCCGTGGTCGCCGGGCCAGTCGCTTTAAAAGCGAGACCGGCCTGACGACATCTGGCGGCAGGCGCTACCTTTCCGTGGTTCAGCTCGAAGTCGGCTCGCCCTTGGGGCCGGGCCGCTGGACCTCGTCCCGCTGGTCGGGCCGTGAGCGGGCTTCCCGGCCCGCCCGTGCTTCCTGACCCGATTGCCTGTCGGAGGCGCGGCTGCCGCGGCGGTCCGGCCCGGTGTAGGCGGGCTGGGCAGCGGCAAGGCCGGTGGCCATGTCTGCCGCCTCTCCATCCGCACCCGCGCCGAGCGAGGGATCCGGCACCCGGTCTTCCGCCGTGGCGGGGGCGGGGACCTGTCCCTGTCCCTGTCCCTGTCCCTGGCCGCGCCGCTCGATGCCCGGGGCGTTCGGCGGATCGCCCGCCCGGCGGTTCTCCGCCGTGGGCGGATGACGGCGCATGGCGACGATCTCCTCCGGCGACAGCGGCGGGTCATCCCAACGGCGGCGCATGGTAGAGGCGGAGTAGACCGGCCAGTCCGGCGAGGGGATGGCGCGGTAGGCCGCGCGCAGGGCCTCGCCCCAGCGCTCCCGCAGCATGCCGTAGTAGGGGTCCTGATCCCGCAGCCGCTGGCGGTAGCTCACCTGCAGGCTGTCTCGTCGGTAGACCAGCACGTCGATGGGCATGCCGACCGTGAGGTTGGAGCGGATGGTGGCATCCATCGAGATCAGGCACAGCTTGATACCGTCATTCAGCGAGGTCTCGAAGGTGGCTGAGCGGTCAAGGATGGGCTTGCCGTACTTGGTCTCGCCGATCTGCATGAAGGGCGTGTCGGCCGTGGCCTGAATGAAGTTGCC
The DNA here is from genome assembly GCF_036515995.1 of Pedomonas sp. NCBI lineage: Bacteria > Pseudomonadati > Pseudomonadota > Alphaproteobacteria > Sphingomonadales > Pedomonadaceae > Pedomonas > Pedomonas sp. The sequence continues at coordinate 8,376 of NZ_DATBUP010000159.1, forward strand.
CGCCGAGTAGATGTGGATGAGCTTCATCGGCCCGCCCTGTACCTGCCCGGCGAGGATGACCGAGATGTCGAAATGCACGTGCTGCTCGCGCAGCGCCTCGCCGTCATACTCGTGCACTTGGCGGATGGCCGCGCCGATGAGCTGGGCCGCCTTGAGGATGGAGGGGACAGTGTAGATGGTCTCCGTCCGGTGGGTTTCGGGGTCTTCCAGCCCATCCTCGATAAGGCTCATGACGTGCTGGGTGACGGCCAGATTGCCCGAGGTCATGGCGACGATGACGCGCTCGCCCGGCCGCTCGAAAACGTGCATCTTGTTGTAAACGGCAATGTTATCAACGCCTGCGCTGGTGCGGGTATCTGACACCAGCACCAGCCCTTCCCGTAGAAACAGCCCTACGCAATAGGTCATCATCATCCTCCATGCGGCGGGATAGGGGTCCGGGAAGGATAACGCCCGAGGATCGCAGATGGCGGCGCAGGTTGCCGCGACGAGAGCCTTTTCCGATCTGACTGAATTAGATCGCGGCTCTAACTTCTTTGTTGGTCGCACCTTTGTGCAGCGCAGGGTGTGCCACCCTGCTCGAAAGCTGCTCTATTCGCTCAGAAAATCAGCGATGGCCTGACGGAACTCGGGAACGGTGATGGAGCTCATGTGGTCTCCGGGCACCTCAAGGAAGCGCGCGCCGGGGATGGCGGCGGCAAGGTCCGCGGCCGAGCCGTTGTCGTCATCCTTCACGCCCGCAAGCACCAGAACCGGCTGGGTGATTCCGGCCAGAACCTCTGCGGGCGTGTCCACATGACTGGCCAGCACGAGGGCGGCGGCCTCCGGGTTGGTGCCGGTGGACTTGAGGAAGCGGGCGACGCGCCCCTCGGGCGTGAGCGGCCTGGCGCTCTCCCGGTTGCGGATGGTCTCGATGAACCAGTTCACTCGCGGCCCGGCGTTCATGATGCCCGGCGCGCCCATGCCGCCCAGCACGATGCGGCGGGGCGCAAGGCCGTGGGCGACGACGGCGCGGGTGACGGTGCGGCTGCCGAGCGAGTAGCCGACGAGGTCATAGTCGGTAAGGCCGAGGTGGCTGACGACGGCGACCAGATCGCGCGCCAGCACGTCTGCCGGGTAGGCGGCGGGGTCGGTTGGCACGTCGGAGTCGCCGTGGGCGCGCAGGTCGGGCAGGATGACCTGAAAGCCGCGATCCACCAGCGCCTGCGCAGTGCCGTAATCCTCCCAGTTCACCTTGCCGGAGGAGAGGAAGCCGTGCACCAGCACGACGGGGCGGCCCTCGCCCAGAACCCGCACGGACAACTCGACGCCATCGAAGCTTTTCACACGCATGACCAACCTGCTCTGTTGCCGTCGGCCCTGCGCGGGCGCGGCGGGAAACGGGGAAAATCCACGCGGTTATGCCTGCCCTTTCTGCGCTGTGGCAATAGGCGGGCGGTTGAACTATTCATCAACCGTACAATTTCAATGCAGGAACGTGTTTCTTGCGGAACTTGAAATCAAAGGGAGATCTCGCATGCGCCATTCATCCTTCCTGTCCTTGGCCGCTTTCGCCATGGCCGCAACCGTCAGCGTTTCGGCCTGCGCCAAGGGCGAGAACGCCGTGGCTGAGCTGCGCGATCTGAAGGGCGCGGTCGTGGGCCAGGCCACCCTGACCCAGCAGGGCAGCGACGTGGTGGTGAAGGGCTCGGTGAAGGGCCTGCCCGCCGGCGTGCACGCCTTCCACATCCATCAGGTCGGCAAGTGCGAAGCGCCGTTCACCTCGGCCGGCCCGCACTACAACCCGCACAACAAGGCCCACGGCCACGAGAACCCGCAGGGCGCGCACGTCGGCGACCTTGAGAACGTGGACGTGAAGGCCGATGGCGAGGAAACCTCCTTCGACCAGATCGTGAAGTCCGTGCGCCTCTCGGCCGACGAAGGCCCGGCCATCCTCGATGCCGACGGCGCGGCGCTGGTGTTCCACGCCAAGGCGGATGACTACAAGTCCGATCCGGCCGGCAACGCGGGCGACCGCCTCGTCTGCGGCGTGATCGAGGCGAAGTAAGCCGATCTCATTACTGCTTTGAGAACGCGAAGGGCTGGTGGCGACGCCGGCCCTTTTCGTTTTCGGGCAGAGGGTGGGCGGTCAGGCTGTCAGGCGGTGGGGCGGGTGGCGATCCACGTGCCGCCGATCAGCGCCACGGTGGCCGGGATGTAGGCCATGGGCGGCTGCAGGAAGACGAGGCCGATGACCGCGCTGCACGCAAAGGTGAGCAGGGCGAAGAACTTGCCCTTGGAGCTGATGGCCCGCTTCTCCCGCCACGCCATGATGTGCGGCCCGAAGATGGGGTGCTTTACCAGCCTCTCCTCCAGCTGCGGATTGCCCTTGGCGAAGAAGAACGCCGCCAGAATGACGAACGGCACCGTCGGCAGCAACGGCAGCACCGCGCCGAGAACGGCAAGGACAAGGCTTGCATAGCCAAGGCAGGCATAAAGGCGACGCATGCACGGACCCTAGCAGAGCCGGTGATCCGGCCAAAGGGGGATCGGCCAAGGCTGGATGCGAAATACGGAGGGGAGGCGCGGGGGAGGACGGGTGGAGGCGGGTGCCTTTTAAGAATTGCAAAAAACCTATTGACAATCGTCACGATACAATGATAGGTTCTGGGTATGGTGGGAAGGTGTGGGTTGATTCATTTTTCTATCTCGAAAATGCAGGCGAGGCAGACTGTAATGAACGAAACTCCAAGTCGGGCCAGTTTGAAAGAAATCTTGGCGGGCGATGCATTGGAAGAGGTTCTCTGCGAAGACTCGTTCGGCGACTATGTCGAAGTCACGCCCCGCCTGTTGGCCATGCTGAACCTACGTGACTGCAAGGAGCAGTTAGAACGCTGGAAGTCGGAACCACTGCGGCTTGCGCAAGCAGCGAAGTCCGCACACCTCGCGATGCAGTCAGCCTTGACCGATGCGCTTGCCGGACCGGCGGGCATTGGAGCCTACACCGATGCTTTGCGCACTGAGTATCTTGCTTATTTTGACGAGGCAGCACCGCCACCAGAAAGAGATTTCGTGCTGCCATTCCCGAAGCTACTTGCGCGGGCGATGGAACAACCGATGGAATGGAGTGGGCAGAAGCTCGAGGTTTCGCATAATGAAACAAAAGCGCTGGAGGAGTTGACTTTCGTTCGCCATCGAGTTGAGCACCCCCGTCCACAATCCCACCTCATCGAGCCACAATTCATTGCTCGCACTCTGCCGGTTGCAGCGCGCTTAACCCTCGAACTGCTCGATATCGGCGCGCATCACTACGAGGACGGAGAGCGCGCAGCCGTGGAATCGGCAGTTGCAGCTATCTCGGCACTTTGCGCGGAGATCGACTGACCAGCACCGGCAACGGCTCCTAATGGCGCCTGAACACCAAAAAGCCCGCCGGTTGGCGGGCTTTTTGTTTGTGCGGTTGGGAAGGGGCGGGATGTGGGAGAGACATCCCGCCGCCTGTCTTGGCCGCCGCCTGTCTTGGCTGCCGGAGGCGTTGCGGCCGGGGCCGCGTGGGACAGTCACGCCTTCCTGAGCCTGCGGCTTCCTGAGCTTACGCCTTCTTGAGGTGGCGGCGGCCGAGGAGTTCGGCGATCTGGATGGCGTTGAGGGCGGCACCCTTGCGCAGGTTGTCGGAGACGCACCAGAGGGCCAGGCCGTTCTCGACGGTCGGGTCCTTGCGGATGCGGCTGATGTAGGTGGCGAAGTCGCCCACGCACTCGATCGGGGTGGTGTAGCCGCCGTTCTCGCGCTTATCGACGACCATGATGCCCGGAGCCTCGCGCAGGATGTCGCGCGCTTCCTCGGCGGACAGCGGCTGCTCGAACTCGATGTTGATGGCTTCGGAGTGGCCGACGAACACGGGCACACGCACGCAGGTGGCGGTCACCTTGATGTCCGGGTCGAGGATCTTGTTGGTCTCGGCTGACATCTTCCACTCTTCCTTGGTGTAACCGTCGTCAAGGAAGCTGTCGATGTGCGGGATGACGTTGAAGGCGATCCGCTTGGTGAACTTCTTCGGCTCGGCCTGATCGCCGACGAAGATGGCGCGGGTCTGCTCGAAGAGCTCGTCCATGCCGTCCTTGCCCGCGCCGGAAACCGACTGGTAGGTGGAGACGACGACGCGCTTGATCTTGGCGCGGTCATGCAGCGGCTTCAGCGCCACCATCATCTGCGCCGTGGAGCAGTTCGGGTTGGCGATGATGTTCTTCTTGGTATAGCCGTCGATGGCCTCCGGGTTCACCTCGGGCACGATGAGGGGAACGTCCGGGTCCATGCGGTAGAGCGAGGCGTTGTCGATGACGACGCAGCCCTGAGCCGCAATCTTGGGAGCCCACACCTTCGACACGTCAGAACCCGCGGACATCAGGCAGATGTCGACGCCGGTGAAGTCGAAGTGCTCAAGGTTCTTGCACTTCAGGGTCTTGCCGGTCTCGCCCAGCTCGACTTCGACGCCAACCGAGCGCGAGGAGGCCAGGGGAATGATCTCGTCGGCCGGGAATTGGCGTTCGGCCAGAATGTTCAGCATTTCGCGGCCCACGTTTCCGGTGGCACCGACAACAGCAACACGATAGCCCATGTCAATCTCCGTCATATTATGCGGCGGACTTATGTCCGCACGCGCCGAATATTTCAAGAAACGAAATGTTTCTTGTCTAAAATAGCAATTTTATTGCTTGGCTTGGTCGGGCTTCGTTTCGGGTGCGAAGGGCCGTCTCCCGTGAGGCGGCCCTTCAGAATCCACTCAGCCCAAGGCCGCAAGGCGCTCCAGAACGGCGTCGCCCATGCCGGACGTGCCCACCTTCTGGCAGCCCTCGACCCAGATGTCACCCGTGCGGACGCCGTCCGAGAGGGTCTGGGAGACAGCCTGTTCCAGTTTGTCGGCGAGCGCCCCCTGGTCGAAGGAGAAGCGCAGCGCCATGGCAACCGACAGGATGGTGGCGCAGGGGTTGGCGATGCCCTTGCCGGCGATGTCCGGCGCGGAGCCGTGGATCGGCTCGTACATGGCGGGCTGCTTGCCGGTGACGGGATCCTTGGCACCCAGCGAGGCGGACGGCAGCATGCCGAGCGAGCCGGTGAGCATGGCGGCCGCGTCCGACAGAAGATCGCCGAACAGGTTGTCGGTCAGGATCACGTCGAACTGCTTGGGCGCGCGGACGAGCTGCATGGCGCAGTTGTCGGCCAGAATGTGCTCGAGCTGAACGTCAGCATACTCGGCATCGTGCAGCTTCTGGACCTCTTCCTTCCAGAGCAGGCCCGATTCCATGACGTTGTGCTTCTCGGACGAGTGCACCTTGTTGCCGCGCTTGCGCGCCAGCTCGAAGGCGACGCGGGCGACGCGGTGAATCTCGGAGGTGGTGTAGACCTGCGTGTTGATGCCGCGACGCTCGCCGTTGCCAAGGTCGGTGATGCCGCGCGGCTCGCCGAAATAGACGCCGCCCACCAGCTCGCGCACGAACAGGAGGTCAAGGCCCTCGACGATCTCGCGCTTCAGCGAGGAGGCATCGGCCAGCGCCGGGAAGCACAGGGCCGGGCGCAGGTTGGCGAACAGGTCCAGCGCCTTGCGCACGCCGAGGAGACCGGCCTCCGGGCGCTTGTCATACGGCTGGCCCGCCCACTTGGGGCCGCCCACCGCGCCCAGCAGAATGGCATCCGCCGCCCGGGCCTTGTCCAGCGCCGCCTCGGTGAGGGGGACGCCATGCGTATCAATGGAAATGCCGCCGACCAGATCATGCTCGATGGCGACATCCAGACCGCGATTGTCCCGCAGCCAGTTCAGAACCTTCTCGGCCTCGGCAGCGACTTCCGGACCAATGCCGTCACCGGCGAGAATCAGAAGGGTTTTGGTCATGCTCTTGCCCCTTGTGTTGCAGTGCCTGCTCGTTTGGGGAGCAGGGGAAATTCTGGCTGTCCTGTTGGCCTTCGGCCTTCGCTGCGCGAGGCTTCATGGGGGTCTTATGACCCCCATGCCCCCGTTCTTTTACAGGGCCGCGCGCTTCAGGACGGGCGCGGCCCTATTCACGAAGGGGGCGCGGGGGATTGAACAATCCCCCGGTAAGCCCGCCGCAGGCGAGGCCGAAGGCCAGAGGCGATCAGCTTGCCTTGCGATCCAGGCCCGCAGCGCCCGGCAGCCACGGCTTGGCGGCGTCCCGGGTGGCTTCGAAGGCGGAGATCTTGTCGGCCATTTGCAGGGTGATGCCGATTTCATCGAGGCCGTTCAGCAGGCAGTGCTTGCGGAACGGGTCGATCTGGAATTCGAAGCGGTCCTGGTACGGCGTGGTGACGACCTGGTTCTCGAGATCGATGGTGATCTCGGCTTCCTTGGCGACTTCCAGCAGGCGGTCGACGGCTTCCTGCGGCAGCACGACGGCGAGGATGCCGTTCTTGAAGGCGTTGCCGGAGAAGATGTCGGAGTAGCTGGGGGCGATGATGGCCTTGACGCCCATGTCGCCCAGCGCCCACGCCGCGTGTTCGCGGGAGGAGCCGCAGCCGAAGTTGTCGCCCGCGATGAGGATGGGCGCGCCCTTGTAGGCGCTTTGGTTGAAGATGGCGTTCGGGTTTTCCGAGCCGTCTTCATTGTAGCGGATGGTCTCGAACGCCCAGACGCCCAGGCCCGCCTTGGTGATCGCCTTCAGGTGGCGGGCCGGGATGATGACGTCCGTGTCGATGTTGCGCTGGCCGAAGGGAATGGCCGTGCCGGTGAGCAGCGTGAATGCCTGCATGGGATTGTACTCCTTCCCTTACGCTACCAGCTGGCGGACGTCGGTGAGACGGCCGGTGATGGCGGCGGCGGCGGCCATGGCGGGCGACAGCAGGTGCGTGCGCGCGCCGGGGCCCTGACGGCCGACGAAGTTGCGGTTCGAGGTGGAGGCGCAGCGCTCGCCGGCGGGCACCTTGTCCGGGTTCATGCCCAGGCACATGGAGCAGCCGGGCTCGCGCCATTCGAAGCCCGCTTCGGTGAAGATGCGGTCCAGCCCCTCGGCCTCGGCCTGGAGCTTGACGAGGCCGGAGCCCGGCACGACCAGCGCCTGACGGATGTTGTCGGCGAGCTTGCGGCCCTTCACCACGGCGGCGGCGGCGCGCAGGTCCTCGATGCGGCTGTTGGTGCACGAGCCGATGAAGATGTTCTGCACTTCCACGTCCTGCAGGCGCTGGCCGGGGGTGAGGCCGAGATACTCCAGCGCCTTGGCGACGGCGGCCTGCTTGGAGGGATCGGCAAAGTCAGCCGGCGAGGGGACGACGCCGGTGATCGGCGCGACGTCTTCCGGGCTGGTGCCCCAGGTAACGAGCGGCGCGATCTTGGCGGCATCGATGAACACGGACTTGGCGTATTCCGCGCCCGCGTCGGTGGCCAGCGAGCGCCAGTAGGCGACGGCCTGATCCCACACGGCGCCCTTGGGCGCGCGCGGCTTGTCGGCGAAGTAGGCGACGGTCTTCTCGTCCGGCGCGACGAGGCCGGAGCGGGCGCCGGCTTCGATCGACATGTTGCAGACGGTCATGCGGCCTTCGATGGACATGTCGCGGATGGCCGAGCCGGTGTACTCGAGCACGTAGCCGGTGCCGCCGGCCGCGCCCAGCTCGCCGCAGATGGCCAGCGCCACGTCCTTGGGCGTGATGGAGAAGCCGAGCTGGCCTTCCACCCGCACTTCCATCGGCTTCGACTGCTTCAGCAGCAGGGTTTGCGTGGCCAGCACGTGCTCGACCTCGGAGGTGCCGATGCCGAAGGCCAGCGCGCCGAACGCGCCGTGGGTGGAGGTGTGGCTGTCTCCGCAGACGACGGTGGTGCCGGGCAGGGTGAAGCCCTGCTCGGGGCCGACGACGTGGACGATGCCCTGCTCACGCGCGGTCATCTCGATGTGCTCGATGCCGAACTCGGCGCAGTTGGCCTTCAGGGTGGAGACCTGCGTTGCGGACTGCGGGTCCTTGATCGGCAGCAGCGCGCCGTTCTCGACGCGCTTGGTGGTCGGCACGTTGTGATCGGGCACGGCGAGGACGAGATCCGGGCGGCGCACACGGCGGCCGGTGGCGCGAAGCCCCTCGAACGCCTGGGGGGTGGTTACCTCGTGGATGATGTGGCGGTCGATATAGAGGAGGCTGGTGCCATCCGGACGGCGCTCGACAACGTGATCATCCCAGATTTTTTCGTACAGGGTACGCGGGCCGCTCATGATGTGTCCTTCAACGTGCCTTGAGTGTTATTTTCTGTCTGCTACAGGCCAAAGAAAAGCCGCGCCAGTGGAGATTTCCACCGGCGCGGCTCTTTTTATTCCTGGCTTGATTTCCGCTTGAGAAAGCGGGCTCAGCCCTCGCCGCCGCCGGCTGCATTTGCAGTCGGTTTGTCGCGAAGTTCAGCAATACGGGCGGACTTACCCGAACGCTGGCGCAGGTAGTAGAGCTTCGCGCGACGCACGTCACCGCGGCGGACGACCTCGATCGAGTCGACGATCGGACCGTACAGCGGGAACACGCGCTCGACGCCTTCACCGAACGAAATCTTGCGAACGGTGAAGCTGGAGCCCAGGCCCTTGTTGGAGCGAGCGATGCACATGCCTTCAAAGAACTGAATACGGCTGCGCTCGCCTTCCTTCACGCGGACGCCGACACGCAGGGTGTCGCCAGCGCGGAACTGCGGAATGGCCTTGGCTTCGGTGAGCTTTTCAATCTGCTCTTTTTCGAGCTTTTCGATCAGGTTCATTGTCCTGTCCTTACCTTCTCAAGCTGCTCGCCAGAGGGCGACCGTGTGATCCTTGCGAGCCCTTACGAGCGACCCTTGCGGGGCTTGCCCTTGGGAGATGCCTCCCGCCGGGCCTCGTAAGCCTCCCAGAGATCCGGCCGCCATAGCCGGGTTCTCTCCTCCGCCTGAGCGCGTCGCCAGGCGGAGATACGCGCATGATTTCCGGAGAGCAGCACCTCCGGGATCGTGCGCCCCTCCCACTCTCGTGGTCGGGTGTAGTGTGGATACTCAAGGAGTCCGTCCCATGAGGCATCCACACTGAAACTCTCTTCGGACTCGCTTTCCGCCGCACCCATGACGCCGGGCAGCAGGCGGACCACAGAGTCCAGTATCACCATCGCCGCCATTTCGCCGCCGGAGAGAACGTAATCCCCGATCGAGACCTGTTCGATCTGGGTTCCGTTGCTGAACGTGTGATCGAACACCCGTTCATCGATCCCTTCGAACCGGCCACACAGCAAAATGACACCTGACCCCTCACTCAAGGCCTTGGCCCGTTGCTGGGTCAGAGGCTTGCCCCGAGGGGTCGGTGCAATAACCGGAACATCCGGCTGTCTGGCAATGGCATCCTCGACACACCGTCCCACCACGTCGGCCCGCATGACCATGCCGGGGCCTCCGCCAGCGGGAGTGTCGTCGACGGATCGGTGCTTATCGCTCGCGAATTCCCGGATGTCCAGAGTTTTCAAACCCCATACGCCGTTGTTCAGAGCGGTGCCCGCCAGACTGTGGCCAAGGGGGCCGGGAAACATGTCCGGCAGGATGGTCAGCACGGTGGCGGTAAAGGGCATGGGGCTACTCTTCGTTCTTGTCCGGCAGTTGGAGCCGGTCGTCTGGGGCAGGGTTCCTGTTAGCGGCGGCACACGGCGTTGACCATACCCCGCGTGGCGGCGGCACACGCCCTATTGCCCGCATCGTTCGGGTTCGAAACGGCGTAAGTCTTTGTTCATATTGCGTTCATTCGTTCACCGGCCCTGAGGGGCGGTTGGGCGGACGGGTTTCGGGTGGTCGCTTCTAAGCGGCCATCCGTCCGGTGCGGATGGGTCTAATGGCGGGGTGCGCTGTTTCTGTTCCCGGGTGGCAGGCTGTCACATGGCCCACCCGAGTTTCCCAGGTTCACAGAGTTTCCCAGGTTCACACAGCGGAGATCGCACATGACCATGCTGAAGACTGCACTTTACGCCGGTGTCGCGGGCTTGCTTCTAACGTCGGGCGGCGCTTTCGCCCAGTCGACACAGGGTTCCTCGTCGTCCGGCACTGGCGCCACGACGACGTCTCCGGGCACCACGTCCCCGGGCGCGACCGCGCCGGACGTGACGACGCCGGGCACCACCCCGAACATGCCCTCGACCACCGATCCTTACGGCGACATCAGCCCTGAGGCCGGTTCGGCCGCTGGTTCCACCGCTTCGGGCAGCGAGCACGGCTCGGAGACCAGGTCGACCACGACGACCACGACCAAGCACAAGAAGACGCAGGCCGAGAAGGACCGCGAGCGTCGTGAAAAGGAACAGAATCCGCCGACCCAGGGGCCGGAGCTTTAATAGAGCTGATGTGATGGCGCGGCCCGCCTCGGGCCATGCCTCCATCTTCTCGCTGGTTCAGGCAACGAAGGCCGGGTCGATGACGATCCGGCCTTCGTCTTCAAGGACGTCCGGCACGGCATCGTCGATGAACGGGACAAGGCAGGTCTTGCCGTCCGTCATCAGGATCTCGAGCAGATCCGTCGAGCCATAGTTGGGAACCGCGATGACCTCGCCGATCACCTGCCCATCGGGGGTGACGGCGGTCATGCCGATCAGATCGATCTGGTAGAATTCGTCTTCCTCCGCCGGGGGCAGGGCCTCGCGCGGGACGGAGAGTTCAAGGCCGCGAAGCTGCTCGGCAGCGGTGCGGTCGGTAATTTCCTTGAACCGGGCGATGACGCCGTTGGGCTGCACCCGGACCTTGGAGACGGTGAGCGTGCGGTTGCCCGCATACAGCGTCTTGTAGCGCTCCAGCCCCTTGGGGTCATCGGTGAAGGGGCGGATGCGAACCTCCCCTTGCAGGCCTTGCGGCCCGGTGATGACGCCCAAGGTGATGGCAGAGCCAGCGGCGTTGCCGTCGGCCGTTCGCGTATTATCGGAACCCGCCCCGGTGGGACCCTGGGAAGGTGCATCGTCACGAACGGCCATACGGCAATACTCCGCTATCAGGTAAGGACTGCTTACTCAGCAGCGCCTTCGCCAGCGGCTTCAGCAGCAGCTGCGGCAGCGGCAGCGGCCTTCTCGGCGCGCTCTTCAGCGCGTTCCTTGGCCTTCTGACCCGGCACGCCCTTGTTCGGGTTGTTGCGGGCCGGACGCTTGGCAACGCCGGCGGCGTCCAGGAAGCGCAGAACGCGGTCGGTCGGCTGAGCGCCCTTCGCGATCCACTCCTTCGCCTTTTCGACGTCGAGCGTCACGCGCTCCGGGTTGTCCTTCGCCAGCAGCGGGTTGTAGGTGCCGATCTTCTCAAGGAAGCGGCCGTCGCGCGGGGAGCGCGAGTCAGCAACAACGATACGGTAGTACGGACGCTTCTTGGCACCGCCGCGTGCCAGACGAATCGAAAGAGCCATTGTTATTTCCTTCCTCGTGTCGAGCCTGTCGTAACCTTGCCTGTGCAGCTTTTGCACAGTTCAGCCATCCTTCCCGCGACAGGCGCCGGTCGGACGGCTGTGTTCTTATTTCTTCATGAACTTCTGCCAGCCCGGCGGAAGCTTGGGCATGCCGCCGCCCAGACCTGGCAGGCCTCCCGGAAGACCGCCGCCCGGAAGACCCGGGGGCAGGGCGCCGCCCGGCAGATCGCCACCGGGCATGCCGCCCGGAAGGCCGCCGAGACCCTTCTTGCCGCCGCCGAAGAGGGAGCCCAGCGCGCCGAGCCCGCCCATCTTCTTGATCTTCTTCATGGCGGTGGCCATGTCCTGATGCATTTTCAGGAGCTTGTTCACTTCCTGCACTGTGGTGCCGGAACCCTTGGCGATGCGGATCTTGCGCTTGGCGTTGATGAGGTCGGGCTTGGCGCGCTCCTTGGCGGTCATCGAGAGGATGATCGCCTCGAGGCGGTTCAGCGCCTTGTCGTCAACGCCGGCGGCGTCGATCTGCTTCTGCATCTTGCCCAGACCAGGCAGCAGGCCCATCACGCCCTTGAGGCCGCCGATGCGCTTCATCTGGTTGAACTGCATGCGCAGGTCATCCATGTCGAACTTGCCCGCCGCCATCTTCTTGGCGAGCTTCTCGACCTCATCGGCCTCGACGGCTTCCGCCGCCTTCTCGACGAGGCTGACGACGTCGCCCATGCCGAGGATGCGGCCCGCAACGCGGGACGGGTTGAATTCTTCCAGCGCATCAAGCTTTTCGCCGACGCCGATGAACTTGATCGGCTGGCCGGTGACCGCGCGCATGGAAAGCGCCGCACCGCCGCGGCCGTCGCCGTCCATGCGGGTCAGCACCACGCCGGACAGGCCGACCTGATCGGAGAACTGGCGGGCGACGTTGACCGCGTCCTGACCGGTCAGCGAGTCGACGACGAGCAGGGACTCGGCGGGCCTGGCCTCGGTCTTGACGGAGGCCAGCTCGGCCATCAGCTGCGCATCGATGTGCAGGCGGCCCGCGGTGTCGAGCATCAGCACGTCGAAGCCCTGCAGCTTGGCTGCCTGCAGCGCGCGCTTGGTGATGTCCACCGGCATCTGGCCGGGGATGATCGGCAGGGTGGCAACGCCCACCTGCTCGCCCAGCACCTTCAGCTGTTCCTGCGCCGCCGGACGCTGCACGTCGAGCGAGGCCATGAGGACCTTCTTGCGCTCGCGGGTCTGCAGGCGGCGGGCGATCTTGGCGGTGGAGGTGGTCTTACCCGAGCCCTGAAGACCGATCATCATGATGACGGCGGGCGGGGTGATGTCGATGGCGAGCTTGCCCGCCTCGGCCGCGGCTTCGCCGCCCAGCATCTCGACCAGCGCGTCGTTGACGATCTTGACGACCATCTGACCCGGCTTGACCGACTTGATGACTTCCTGGCCGACGGCGCGCTCGGTGGCCTTCGCCACGAATTCCTTCACAACGGGAAGGGCAACGTCCGCCTCCAGAAGCGCCACGCGGACCTCGCGCATCGCTTCCTTGACGTCCGCCTCGCTCAACGCACCACGACCCGTCAGCTTGTCAAAGACTGATCCCAGCCGTTCGCTCAGAGACTCGAACATGCCTGTTCCCCGTCTGCCTCAGGCCCTTGCGGGCCCTTCGGCGTTTGGCCCGCCGCGTTGCCGGTTAAAGCGCCGCTTGGGGCCGTTTTCACACAAAACACAAATGGCGCCGGTGGGCGAAACCTCGCTGACCGACGGGCATCCGTGGATGCTTCAAAATGTACCGCTTCTTTGGAAGCTCCCTGGCGATACACCTCTCGGCCCGGGGAGTCAATGTGGCCCGCACCCTGTTCGGCATCTGTCGAGGGGAAGCTGGTGCCTAAATGATAAGGCCCTGCGAGACAGGAACCCGCAGGGCCTTGGTAGAAAGGGGCCATATGCATGACCGTCTGGATGCGGGACAAGATAAACCATGGCACCGGCAGTGCAACAGCTGAATGGTCGAATACCGGCCGAACTTCTTTTGAGTTTCTGTTTTAAATTAGTTTAATTACAATGACATACGACCATTGCGCTCTTGCGATGCCGCGCTTTGGCTGTTCCCATGGGCCTGCTCGGCTGGCTGGTTGACAGGGCGGCGGCGCGTCTGCCGACAGCCTCCAGGATCTGCGTCTCCCGAAGACCATGGGATGCGGCAATCGACGACGGGCTAGAAAGGGGGATCCT
>NZ_DATBUP010000160.1:0-16761 GCF_036515995.1 Pedomonas sp.
CTTCGCCGTGGCGATGACCTGACCGCTTACACGGGCCGTCATTCAGTGATAGCACGGCAGGACGGGAGAGCAGCAGGCGCTCTCCGCAAGCGAGTGTCTGGATGCGCAAGTCATTTTGGATCGCAGGCTTCTATCTGATCGCGCTGGCGCTGTTCGTCGTGGTGGCGGCGGGTATCACCATCCGGCTGACGCATCCCCTGCCCTCGCTGGAGGGACGCAGCGCGCCCCCGCCTTTGCCCGGCATTTCCGCCACCCGGCTCGGGCGGGCCATCCAGCCCGAAGCTGCCCGGCATCCCGGCACTTCCGGCGTGCACGCCATCCCCGATCCGCACGAGGCATTTGCCGCGCGGGTCATGCTGGCCCGGGCGGCGGAGCGCACGCTCGATATCCAGTACTATATCTGGCGGGCTGACCGCTCCGGCTCCCTGCTGTTCCAGGCCGTGCTGGAAGCCGCCGACCGGGGCGTGCAGGTGCGCCTGCTGCTGGACGACAACAACACCTCCGGCATGGACGGGCTGCTGGCCGCGCTCGACCGCCATCCCAACATCGAGGTCCGGCTGTTCAATCCGTTCGCGCTGCGCAGCCCGCGCCTGATCGGCTACCTCACCGACTTCGACCGGCTGAACCGGCGGATGCACAACAAGTCCTTCACCGCCGACGGGCAGGCGACCATCATCGGCGGCCGGAATGTGGGGGATGAGTATTTCGGCGCGGCCGACGGCGCGTTGTTCCTCGACCTCGATGTGCTGGCCGTGGGTCCGGTCGCCACCGATGTGGCGCATGATTTCAACCGCTACTGGACCAGCGCCTCCGCCTACCCGGTGGACCGCCTGCTGCCGAAAGCCGATGCAGAGACGGGCGCCGATCCTTCCCTCATGCTGAGTGCGGCCAAGGATCCTGGGGCGGCCGAGTTCATCGAGGCGATCCGGCGCACCCGGCTGGTGCAGTCCCTCGTCGAGGGCAACCTGCCTCTGGCGTGGGTGCCGGTGCGGATGCTGAGCGATGATCCGGCCAAGGGACTGGGCGTTGCGGTTCCCGAAACGCTGGTGGCGCACAAGCTGAGGGAGCTCCTGGAGGAGCCCCGGCACACGCTCGGCCTCGTCTCCGGCTATTTCGTGCCGACGGCGGCAGGCGTTGCGGCATTCTCCGACATGGCCGGAGAGGGCGTGAAGGTCAGCATCCTCACCAATGCGCTGGAGGCGACGGACGTCGCCATCGTCCACGCCGGCTATGCCAAGCGCCGCAAGCCCTTGCTGGAAGCCGGCATTGCGCTTTACGAGACCAAGGCCTCGGCGCTGGGGGACGAGGGGGCCAGCCTGCGGCTGTCCAGCCAGGTCTCCGGCGGTTCAAGCTCGGTGCTGCGCGGCTCCGGCTCCGTGCTACACGCCAAGACCTTCACGGTTGACGACCGGCGCGTGTTCATCGGCTCGTTCAATTTCGATCCCCGCTCCGTCCACCTCAACACCGAGATGGGCTTCCTCATCGAAAGTCCGACGCTCGCCCGCACCATCCATGACGGGCTGGTGGACGAGGCCCCCTTGCGGGCCTACGCGGTCAGGCTGGATGCGGACGGCGACCTGTACTGGCTGGAACAGGTGGACGGCAAAACCATTCGCCATGACACCGAACCCGGCACCAATGCGGTGCAGCGGTTCGTGATCTGGCTGTTGTCTCACCTGCCGATCGAGTGGATGCTGTAACAGGCCATCACCCTTGCCTGAGGCAGGCGTATATCGCCTGCTGCAGCAGCTGTGCCGCTGCATCCAGCTTCCCGGCTGCAATCTGCCCGAAGCCAAGTGCCAGCCCCTGCATGGGCGCATGACCAACCGAATATCGGTCGAGCGTATCGACGGCCACGCCCAGCTCCCGTGCCGCCGCAGCCACTTCTGCAGCTGCAACCGGCACGATGAGCTCCACGGCGAGATGCAGCCCGGCCGCTGAGGGGATGAGGCGCAGGCTTTGCCTGCAATGCCGTGACAGCGCGTCGATCAGCGCATGACGCCGTGCGCTGTATTCTTTCCGCATCCGCCGGACGTACCGCGCCAGATGTCCTTCGTCGATGAAGGCAGCCAACGCCTCTTCATCCTGCACGGGCCCGTGCCACCCCGACACGCGCCGCACCTCGGCCAGTCCCGCCAGCGCCCAGGCGGGCGCGACGACGAACCCCAGTCGCAATTCCGGGAACAGGCACTTGGAGAAGGTGCCCACATAGAACACCGAACCTGACCGATCGAGCGTCTGCAGGGCATCAAGCGGACGACTACTGAAACGAAACTCGCTGTCGTAGTCATCCTCAACGATCGACGCATCGATGGCGCGGGCGCGCTCCAGCAGTGCCATCCGCCGTTGAAGGGACATCGCCACGCCAGTCGGGAACTGGTGAGACGGCGTAACGCAGATGATGCGCGCCTCGTCGGGTATTACATCAACCCGCACTCCCTCGCCGTCCACCGGCACGGGCACAATGCGCGCGCCGGCCGCCCGAAACGCGGCGCGCAGGGGTGGATAGCCGGGGTCTTCTACCGCCGCTACGGTCTCGCCCGGCGTGACCAGCAGCCGAGCAATCAGATCAAACCCCTGCTGGGCACCCGCCGCCGCCACCACATCTTCCGCTCGGCAGGCCACCGCACGCGTGAACGAGATGTGCCGCGCAATCGCCGCGCGCAACGCCGGCGATCCTTGCGCATTGCGATAAGATGACGGTGCACGAGCCAGTTCTCGCACCACCCGGTTGGACAAGCGCCGCCAGACGTCAAACGGAAAAAGGCTGCGGTCCGGCAACCCAAGGCGAAGGTCGAACTGCGGCGCATCCTGCGCGGGCAGGAAGGTCGCCGCCTCCCGCCACTGCGGTGCGATGCGGGGGTCATACGGGTTTGTGCCGCCGGCTGTGCCCGCCTCCCTGCGCAGGCCCTGCGCCACAAAAGTGCCACTGCCGGGACGCGCCTCCAGATAACCGTCCGCCAACAGCAGGTCATAAAGCGCAAGCGCCGTGTTGCGGGAGATGCCGAACTGCCGTGCAAAGGCGCGGGTGGAGGGCAAGCGCAGGCCGGGCTGCAACCGACCATCTGCAATGGCGCTGCGCAGTTGTCGATGCAAGTCGTGCAGCAGCCTGCGCACTCCGGCTGGCGGTCGTACAAGATCAAGCTCGAACCCGGAGTCTGGTGCTTTGGCCGGCAAAAGTGGCTCCATAATTTTTGGCAATTGTGGACCTTTTTAACGGGCCATTTTCGAGAATACTGGGTGGTGAAACAAGAGGAAACGCCATGCCCGCTCACGCCACCGCCGCTCGCACCCTGCTGCACACCACACCTGCCCGCCTCACCCGGTCCGTTGACACCCCCTGGGTTCCGCTTGGCCCCGGCCGGGCGTTCAAGCCGATCCGCTTTCTGAGCAACGATCGCGGTTATGTCGCACTGATGCGCGTGGATCCGGGCACCGTCATTCCACCTCACCGCCACACCGGGGAGGTTCATGCGCTCAACCTGGAAGGGGACCGCGAACTGTGCAGCGGAGAGCGCATCGGCCCTGGCGACTACGTGTTCGAACCTGCCGGAAATATCGACACTTGGCAGGCCGTGGGCGACCAGCCCGCCATCGTCCTTATTTCGGTCTTCGGCGCTGTCGAATACCTCGATGACGACGGCAACGTTGCGACACGCTTCTCCAGCCGTTCAATGGAGGCGGTCTACCGCACCTATTGCGCGGCCAACGGTATCAACATCCATGACCTTCTGGATTGAATAAACCATGCAACTCCAGCCTCAGCACATACTGCTTCATGTGGCAGACCTTGCCGCCAGTACCGACTTCTATCGCTCCCTGCTGGGGATCGAACCCGTTGAACCGGGTGAGACCTTCGTTCTGTTCGCGCTCCCGTCGGGCCTGAAGCTGGGCCTGTGGGCGCGCGACGACGTGGAGCCTGCCCCCGGCCCGGCCGGCAGTGGCGTCGAAATCGGCTTTCGCGTCGATTCGCGCGCTGCGGTCGAGGACACCTTTGCCGCGTGGCAGGCGCAGGGCGTTGCGATTCAGCACTCTCCGGCGCGGGTGCGTTTCGGGTATTCCTTCCTGGCGCTTGATCCCGATGGGCACTGGCTGCGCGTTTATGCGCTTGGACAAGAATAAGGACGCACAGCCGATGACCCAACTATCCGCTTTTCCGATCACGCGGCGCTGGCCCGCACAGCACCCGGACCGCCTCCAGCTTTATTCGATGCCAACGCCCAATGGCGTGAAGGCCTCCATCATGCTGGAGGAAACCGGCCTGCCCTACGAGGTGCACCGGGTCGACATCATGAAGGGGGAGAGCAAGACGCCGGAGTTTCTCTCGCTGAACCCGAACGGGAAAATCCCCGCGATCATCGACCCGGATGGCCCGGACGGCAAACCGCTCGGGCTGTTCGAATCCGGCGCAATCCTGATGTATCTGGCCGAGAAAACCGGCAAATTCCTGCCCACCGACCGCGGCCAGCGCTGGGAGACGGTGCAGTGGGTGTTCTTCCAGATGGCCGCCATCGGCCCGATGTTCGGTCAGGTGGGGTATTTCCACAAATTCGACGGCCGCACCCTTGAGGACAAGCGCCCGCTTGAGCGCTACGTCACCGAGTCAAAGCGCCTGCTCGGCGTGCTGGACGAGCGGCTGGAGGACCGCCAGTGGATCATGGGGGATGACTATACCATCGCCGATATTTCCACCTTGGGGTGGGTGCGCAACCTGATCGGCTTTTACGAGGCGGGCGAGCTGGTGGAATTTTCCACCTACGGGAACGTGGGCCGCTGGCTGGAGCAGGGCCTTGCCCGCCCCGCCGTGCAGCGCGGCCTCGACATTCCACCCGCAACCCCTGTTTAACTTCCGGCCAATTAGCTTCTGGCCGCCTGCATCTCGGCAATGGCTTTTTCCACCTCGGCCGCCATGGCGGTTTCTGGAATACGGGCGATCTCAGCCAGCGTTCGCCCGTGTTTCAGCCAGTGGCCGACCACCAGCCAGCCCGCAACGTAGGCTTCGCGTTCCGCCCCGGTGGTGCCCGTGCCCATGGTGAAGCGGAATACGGTTTCTGAATCGCTGCGGGCGAGAACCGGCGCAATGCCGCGCAGAATTTCCCCTGCCCTCGGCATCACCTCCGCCAGCCAGCCCGGCGTGTGGTCAACGAACAGATGCTCGGGTGCATCGGGCTCGAAACTGCGGGCCGTGTGCATGGCCAGCCCTTCGGAGACGATGGTCTGCGCGATGCTGCGCTCCCATTCGTTGCCGAGCCCGGCCACCTGCCCGTGCACCGCGTGGGTCATTTCATGGCGCAGGATGCGCCGGCGTGCGTCCGGGGCCATTTCCACCGGCATTGCGATCATCGGCATGTCGGCCTGCCCGGCCGTGAAGGCGTTGTCCTCGAACCCGCCCACGTAAACGACGTACTGCAGCTTGAAAGGCCCCTCGTGGCCGAGAACCCGGCGCACCTCGTTCGCCGCCACGTCCGGCCCCGGCTGCATGCCTGCCGCACCCTTGCGGATGACATCGAGCGCCGCCGGGTATTTGTCCCACGCTGCGTCCAGCAACTGGCGGGCGATGGTCTTGCCTTCCGGCGTCGGCGGAATGGCGGCAAAGCCGTAAAACTCTTCCCACAGGGCAAAGCGTTCGTCAGGGGTTACGCCGGGCCTTGCGGCCTTCTCGTAAAAATCGAGAAAACGCGGGGTCAGGTCCGTCACGCGGACGGTGACGTCACCGCTGCGCAGTTCCTGCTCGCTCAGCGGCAGCTTGGCGGCCAGGGCCGACACTGGCGCACCGGCTGCCAGAGCGAGCGCCACTGCAAATCCGAACCGGCGTTTCATCACTTCCCCCTTTTCCCATGCACGCATGGCTGTGCGCAGAGACGCTATAGTCAGCCCCGCCGATCCGCAACAGCCCGCCCCCGTTTGCCGCTCAGGCCGCCCAGCGGCGCGCGCTCTGCAGCAGCGTGTTCAACAGGTCTTCAATGACCCGCTGCGCGGCCTCCGCCCGGTTTGCATTCCAGGTGCGGGGATCGCTCTCCTCCATGTAGGCGGACTGGGTGAGCTCAAGCTGCACGGCGAGGATGTTCTCCTCCGGCCGCCCGTAATGGCGGGTGATGTAGCCGCCCTTGAACCTGCCGTTCAGCACGGCCGAAAATCCATCCGCCCTTTGCGCCGCCGCCAGCAGTTCGCTGGCGATTTCCGGCGGACAGGAGGTGCCGCCGCCGGTGCCGAGGTTGAAGTCCGGCAGGCGGCCCTCGAACAGCACCGGCACTTCGGCACGAATGGAGTGGGCATCCCACAGCAACGCATAGCCGTGCTGCTGGCGAAGCGCCGCCAGTGTTGCTGCGAGCTTGTCGTGGTAGGGCTTCCAGTATTGCTCCACACGGCTGGCAATCTCGTCCGCCCCCGGTTCGTCGCTGGGCGCATAGAGGGGCACGTCTGCGAAGGTCATCAGCGGGCACAGGCCGGTTTCCCGCTGGCCGGGATAGAGCAGCGCGCCGTCCGTCGGCCGGTTGAGATCGACCACATAGCGGGAATAGTTGGCCTTCAGCACGCTCGCGCCCATTTGGGCCGCAAAGGCGTAGAGCTTTTCCACATGCCAGTCCGTATCCGGCACGGCACGTGCGGGCGCGCTCAGCCGCTGAGCCAATTCCGCCGGCAGTTGCGTGCCCGCATGGGGAATGCTGACGAGCAGCGGCAGCGTGCCCTGCCGAAACTCGAACACCCCAGTTCTGTCACTTGGGGCCATGTTATTTCCCCCGGGAAGGCAGCAGGTCCGCCGCCCAGCGGTTGAGCGCGCCGTCCAGCACCCATGCGCGGGCCACATCGATATCCGGCTTGAAATAACGGTCGGCATCGTAGGCGGCTACGCGCTCGCGCACGAGGGCATAGACCTCCTCGAGCACAGGCGATGATTTCAGCGGACGGTGAAATTCCAGCCCCTGCGCTGCCGCGATCAGCTCGATGCCGATGACGGTGGCGCTGTTCTCCGCCATGTCTGCCAGCCGCCGGGCGGCGAAGGTGGCCATGCTCACATGGTCTTCCTGATTGGCGGAGGTGGGGATGGTATCGACGCTGGCCGGATGCGCCAGCGTCTTGTTCTCCGACGCCAGCGCGGCGGCCGTGACCTGCGCGATCATGAAGCCGGAATTGACGCCGCTGTGCTCCACCAGAAACGCCGGCAGGCCGCTCATTTTCGGATCCACCAGAATGGCGAGGCGGCGCTCGGAAAGGTTGGCGATTTCCGTCAGCGCGATGGCCAGAAAATCCGCCACGAACGCCACCGGCTCGGCATGGAAATTCCCGCCCGAAAGCGCTTCCAGATCTTCTGCGAAAATCAGCGGATTGTCCGTCACCGCATTGGCTTCCCGCTCCAGCACGGCGGCGGCATGGCGCAGCGTGTCCAGCACCGCGCCCATCACCTGCGGCTGGCAGCGCAGCGAATAGGGATCCTGCACCCGGGCGCAATTCTTGTGGGAGGCGCGGATCTCGCTGTCCGCCAGCAGGGCACGATACCGCGCCGCCACGTCCTGCTGGCCCGGCTGGCCGCGCAGCGCATGGATGCGGGCATCGAACGGCACGTCGCTGCCCTTCAGCGCATCGACCGAGAGCGCGCCCGCCACCACGGCGCTGGCGAACACGTTTTCGGCCAGAAACAGCCCGGCCAGGCCCAGCGCGGCGGAGACCTGCGTGCCGTTGATGAGCGCCAGCCCTTCCTTGGGGCCGAGGGTCATGGGCGCAAGGCCCGCCAGCGCCAGCCCCTTGCGGGCGGACAGCACTTCACCGTTGTGCGTGACCTCGCCCTCGCCCAGCAGCACCGCCGCCATGTGAGCGAGCGGCGCGAGATCGCCCGAGGCGCCGACCGAGCCTTTTGATGGGATTACGGGATAAACCTGTGAGTTCAGCAGCGCGATGAGTGCATCGACCGTCTCCACCCGCACGCCGGAGTGGCCGCGCGCCAGCCCGATGATTTTCAGCAGCAGCACCAGCCGCACCACCGCCTCCGGCAGGGGCGCGCCGACGCCGGTCGAGTGGGAGAAAATCAGGTTGCGTTGCAGGGCTTCCAGCTCATCGTCCGCAATGCGCGTCTGCGCCAGCAGGCCGAAGCCGGTGTTGATGCCGTAAACCGGCTGGCCCTTGGCGAGAATATCGCCGATCGCCTTGCAGCTTGCGGAGAGGCGCTCGCGCGTCTCATCGCCCAGCGCGATTTTCACGGGCGCTGCCCACACCCGCCGCAGCGTTGCCAGATCAACCGAGCCGGGCTCGATCAGAAGCCTGTCGTTCATCATTTCCCATCCCCCAGCATCGGCAGGTTGAGGCCGTGCGCCCGGGCGCAGTCGATGGCGTCGCGGTAGCCCGCATCCGCATGGCGCATCACGCCGGTTGCGGGGTCGTTCCACAGCACGCGCTCGATACGCTTTGCCGCGTCCTCGGTGCCGTCGCACACGATGACCATGCCCGAATGCTGCGAAAAGCCCATGCCGACGCCGCCGCCATGGTGCAGAGACACCCACGTCGCGCCGCTGGCGGTATTGAGCAGCGCGTTCAGCAGCGGCCAGTCGGACACCGCATCGGAGCCGTCCATCATCGCCTCGGTTTCCCGGTTGGGGCTGGCGACGGACCCTGAATCCAGATGATCGCGCCCGATGACGACGGGGGCTTTCAGCTCGCCCCTTGCCACCATTTCGTTGAACGCCAGACCCAGACGGTGCCGCTCGCCCAGCCCCACCCAGCAGATGCGCGCGGGCAGGCCCTGGAACGCGATGCGCTCCTTTGCCATGTCGAGCCAGCGGTGCAGGTGCCGGTCATCGGGGATCAGCTCCTTCACCTTGGCGTCGGTTCTGGCGATGTCTTCCGGGTCGCCCGACAGCGCCGCCCAGCGGAACGGCCCCACGCCCCGGCAGAACAGCGGGCGGATGTAAGCGGGCACGAAGCCGGGAAAATCGAAGGCGTCGGCAACGCCCGCTTCCAGCGCCATCTGGCGGATGTTGTTGCCATAATCGAACACGGGCACGCCCAGTTTCTGGAACGCCAGCATGGCCTCCACATGCACGCCGATGGAATTGATGGCCGCGCGCCGCACGGCGGCGGGGTCCCGCTCGCGCAGGTCCTGCCACTGCTCGACCGTCCAGCCCGCAGGCAGGTAGCCGTTCACCGGATCATGCGCCGAGGTCTGGTCCGTCACCGCGTCCGGCAGAACGCCGCGACCCAGCACTTCGGGCAGGATTTCCGCGGCGTTGCCAAGCAGGCCGATGGAAATGGTCCTGCCCTCGTTCTGCGCCGTTTCCAGAAGATCGAGCGCCTCATCGAGACTGCGGGCGGCGACGTCCAGATACCGGGTTTGTAGCCGCTTCTCGATGCGGCTCCACTGGCACTCCACCGCGATCATGCTGGCCCCTGCCATGGTGGCCGCTAAGGGTTGCGCGCCGCCCATGCCGCCGAGGCCCGCCGTCAGGATCCAGCGCCCGGAGAGGTCTCCGCCATAATGCTGGCGGCCCATCTCGACGAACGTCTCGTACGTGCCCTGCACGATGCCCTGACTGCCGATGTAGATCCACGAACCGGCCGTCATCTGGCCGTACATCATCAGCCCACGGCGATCGAGCTCATGGAAATGCTCCCACGTCGCCCAGTGCGGCACCAGGTTGGAGTTGGCGATCAGCACGCGCGGCGCATTCTCATGGGTGCGGAACACGCCCACCGGCTTGCCGGACTGCACCAGCAGCGTCTCGTCGCGCTCCAGCGTGCGCAGCGTCTCGACGATGCGGTCGAAACACTCCCAGTTGCGCGCGGCCCGGCCGATGCCGCCATAGACCACCAGCTCGTCCGGGTTTTCCGCCACCTCCGGGTCAAGGTTGTTCATCAGCATCCGCAAGGGCGCTTCGGTCAGCCATGACCGTGCGGAGATTTCCGCACCACGGGGCGCGCGAACCGGGCGGGCATTGGGCGTGAGACGAGCGTGCATGATAACCTCATCCATACCTGTATAGACAACCAGACCGAAGCTACATCGCCTGAGGCGAACTGGCAAGCCGGGCGGGTGAGGGTTTGGAGGCCAACCTTACGGCTTGAAGCGGCCGGAGAATTCGTAGCGCGAGCCGGGGTAGTAGAAACGCGAGGAAGTGGCGACCTGCCCGCCAGACCATGTGCGGCGCTGAAGCATCAGGCAGGGCTCGCCCTCCGGCATCTTCAAGAGGCGGCGCACCTGTGCCGTCGGCATGACGGCGCGCAGGATATGCTCAACCTCCTGCAACGGGGCGACCTCGATCAGGTACTGGTGGGCGGTGGTTCTGGTGAAATCGACGCCCAGATAGCCCGGCGCGATTGCCGGGTTCACGTAGCGGTCTTCCAGCTGCACCGGCACGCCGTTCTCGCAGTGAACCATGAGGGAGTGAAAGACGGTCGCACCGGGGGCGGCGTTGAAACTGCGCGCCATGTCGCCCTTGGCGTCCACCGCCTCCAGCCTCAGCACCTGCACCGTGTGCTCCCCGCCCCGATTGCGAATCTCGCTGGCGATGTTGTGCACTTCGAGCGGGTTGGCGTGGGCGGTGCGGTCCGCCACGAAGGTGCCGACGCCTGCCACGCGCGTGAGCAGGCCTTCGTCGGACAGCTCCTTCATGGCGCGGTTGACGGTCATGCGCGAGACGCTGAGCAGCTTGACCAGTTCGTTCTCGGACGGCACCCGGTGCCCGGACGGCCACGCGCCGGAGCCGATGTGTCCGAGGATGTGATCCTTCACCTTCTGGTAGCGCGGCATCATGGGCCGATTTTCCTGCTGCTCAAACTCAACCTTACGCGCCTGCCGATAGCAGCCGGCGCACCCGATGGCGATAGACGGTCGCCGCCGTGACCTCGCCCGCGTGCCAGCCGTCCCGCACGCGCCAGCGGCCCGCCACCATCACGTGGCGAATGGCGGACGCCTTGCCGGAAAATATGAACGCATCGAGCAGGGTGTCGCCGGACAGCCCGGCTAGCCCCGACTCGTTGTCGTTCAGCACCAAGAGGTCCGCCCGGCAGCCGACGGCGATCCGCCCCACGGCAACGCCCGCCGACAGCGCCCCGCCCTGGGCCGCCAGCCGCCACAGCCGCGCGCCGGTGTGGGGATCGCCCCTGCTGGCCGCCACGTTGCGCTTTTCGAAGCGCAGCCGCTGGCCATACTCCAGCCAGCGCAGCTCCTCGGTCGCGCTGACCGACACATGACTGTCGCTGCCGATGGCGATGCGCCCGCCCGCCGCCAGATAGTCCGGCAAATTGAACAGGCCGTCCCCCAGATTGGCCTCGGTCGTCGGGCAGATGACGGCAACCGCGCCGCTCTGCGCCAGCGCCTCCGTCTCGCTGCCGGTCATGTGCGTCGCGTGGACAGCGGACCAGCGCTCATTTACCGGCGCATTTTCGAGCAGCCACTCGACCGGGCGCTTGCCGGTGGCGGCAAGGCAGGCCTCCACCTCGCGCCGCTGCTCGGCAATGTGGATGTGGAGCGGGCGGCCGCTCTCCGCCACTGCTGCCAGAACCTCCCGCATCGCCTGCGGGGGCACGGCGCGCAGGCTGTGGAAGGCCGCGCCGACGCCCGTCTGCTCCTGCCCAGCCGCGAGGCGGTCCAGCGCCTCCACCAGTTTCAGAAAATCCGCCGTCGTGTTCAAAAATCGCCGCTGCCGGTCGCTTGGCGGCACGTTGCCGAAATCAGCTGTCTGGTACAGCGTCGGCAGATGGGTTAGGCCGATGCCCGACTCATGGGCCGCCTGAAAAATCGCTTCGGAGAGGGCCGTCGGCGAGGCATAGGGCGCGCCTGTTTCATCGTGGTGCACGTAATGGAATTCGCACACCTGCGTGTAACCGGCCTTCAGCATGTCGATGTACAGCAGGGTGGCGATGGCGCGCAGGTCATCGGGGGAGAGGCGCAGCGCCAGATCATACATGCGCTCGCGCCACGTCCAGAAGCTGTCGTCCCCAGCACATTCCTTGCCTGGGCCGCGCCATTCCGCCAGACCCGCCATGGCGCGCTGAAAGGCATGGCTGTGGGCGTTGCACAGGCCCGGGATCACCGTGCCGCGCACGACCTCGGCGCTCGCATCTTCCTCGGCCGCATCTTCCTCGCCCGCGTCATCAAGCGCGGAAATGAAGCCCGCAGCATCCACGCGCAGCAGCACGTTCTCGCGCCATCCGCTGTCCGTCAGCACCCGCTCCAGCCGGAAGGTTGCCATGACTTCTCCAAAGGCTATACTTGTCTATACAAGAGGTAGCCGCTTGCCACGGGGCAGGCAAGGCACAGCATGACGGCACGGCATGAGCGAGATTGCGCACCCCTTCAGCCCGCCCGCGCCCGGCACCCGCTGGGACCGGCTCATCACCCACGTTCACCTCGCCACGATGGCAAATACCGGGGCAGATACCGGGGTGCAGACCGGCCAGCCTTACGGCGCGATTGAAAACGCGGCGCTGGCCATTGCGGAGGGGCGCATCGCGTGGCTCGGCCCGCAAGCCCTGCTTGACGAAAACCCAACTCACTGGTCTGCCGGGAAAACCGTCAACGGCGGCGGTCGCTGGGTCACGCCGGGGCTGATCGACTGCCACACCCACATCATTCACGGCGGCAACCGCGCGCAGGAGTTCGAGCAGCGGCTGAACGGTGTCTCTTACGAAGAGATCGCCCGGCAGGGCGGCGGCATTCTCTCCACCGTGCGCGCCACCCGCGCCGCCAGTGCCGAGGAGCTTCTGGCGCAAAGCCTGCCGCGCATCGAGGCGCTGTTGGCGGAGGGCGTCACCACGCTCGAGATCAAGTCCGGCTACGGGCTGGACATGGAGACCGAGCGCGCCATGCTCCGCGCCGCCCGCATGGTTGGCGAGCAGTTGCCGGTGACGGTGCGCACCACCTTCCTCGGCGCGCACGCCCTGCCGCCGGAGTACAGGGACAACCGCGCCGGATACCTGCGCCTTCTGTGCGAGGAGATGCTGCCCGCGCTTGCGGCGGAAGGTCTGGTGGATGCGGTCGATGCGTTTTGCGAGCGCATCGCCTTCACCGCGGAGGAAACCCGCACGGTGTTCGAGGCGGCAAGGAAGCTGGGCCTGCCGGTCAAGCTGCACGCCGAGCAAATCAGCGACATGAACGGGGCGGCGCTGGCGGCGGACTTCAACGCGCTCTCGGCCGATCATCTGGAGCAGGTCTCGCCGGAGGGCATCCGCGCCATGGCGAGAAGCGGCACGGTTGCGGTGCTGCTGCCGGGGGCGTTCTATTTCCTGCGGGAAGAAAAACGCCCGCCGGTGGAGGCGCTACGCGAGGCGGGCGTCAGCATTGCCCTCGCCACCGACAGCAACCCCGGCACCTCGCCGCTCACCTCACTCCTGCTCGCCATGAACATGGCATGCGTGCTGTTCCGCCTCACGCCGGAGGAGGCGCTGCGCGGCGCAACCCGCAACGCGGCGAAGGCTCTGGGGCTTGGCGAGACCCACGGCATCCTCGCGCCCGGATACGTTGCCGACCTGGCATTGTGGGACATTCGCCACCCGGCCGAACTCAGCTACCGGGCCGGGTTCAACCCGTGCGCCGCCGTCGTGCGGAACGGCGTGCGGGCGCGAGGGTAACGCCGCCGCGTCTTACGGGTTGGCGATCATGAATATCAGCAGGGCTATGACGGCGATTGCGACCAGATAACCGATCCAGCGGCCCACGCCCGTGGACGTCGGCTGCTGCGTCCACGCCTCCTCGTTGCTCTCGTTGCTGTACACGCTGCTGTATTCCGTCCCGCCATGGGGCGGCGTGCGGGCATCGGCACCCGGCGCATCGTATGGCCGGCTGCGTTCCGCCATGCGCGCCTGATGGATTTCCTCAGGCGACGGCGGTGTGCCGCCGGCTTCTTCATCCGTGCCGAGCGGCGCGGCGGCGGGGTCGAAGAAATTCACCTTGTCGCCCGTCAGGCCGCTGTTGATGTCATGCTTCAGCTGGGCGCTGGTGCTGCCCGGCCGCGCAGGGTCCGGTGCTCTTTGTCCCATCTGAGGAGGCCGCTCCGAAGGGGTTTCCGGTCCGGCCTGAGGCTGTTTCGGGGGCTTCATACAACACGTCCTTCCCTTGCGGCCCCTGCCCTCTGGACAGGCGTGAACTCACAACAGGGCCGCTTTAAAAAGGGAACGAGCCTGCTGCGGGATAGTTGCCCCGTGCGCGCGCCCAGGCCGGTGCCAGCGTCTGAGGCTTCAAACCCCGGCACCGTGCCAGGACCGGTTAGCGGCAAGACCCGTCAAGCGTCAGACACCGCCGACCAGATACCCGATGGCACCAAAGCCGACGACCGCCAGCAGCAGGCCGAGCCACTTGTGCTGATCATCCTCGTGATTGCGCCAGGGGTTGTTTTCCTCATCCTCCAGCGCTTCGCCCGGTGTCTGCTGGACCATCACCTGATCCATGTCATCAGGCGTGGAAGTCTGCTCATTAACCGTGGTCGGCGCAGTGCTGACGGGCTGGTTGACGGTTTCCGGATGCCGGGTTTCGTCCACGCTGGGGTTCCGGGTTTTCTCGGTGGTTGGAGACATAGGTCCCTCCATTCCCCCCGTGCTTTTTCAGGTGCCCTTACACACCATTAAATCCTTCTTTAGGACAGTTTCAAGGAGTGCCAACGCAGCCTTTCCGCACTTTCTTGCGGTTTATTTTCCCCTGACTTCTTCGCGCCGCAGCCAGTTAGAAACATGCGCCTTTTCCATGACTTGCAACGGCGCAGCCACGCGCTGGCATACGCCGCCTGCGCCAGCCGCCCGCCGGCCAGTGCATGGGCTTGCCCGGTGTTTTGCGGCGTTGCTGTGCGCCGCCGCTTCAAAGGCCTGCAGACTCGAAGCGGTCAAGCCTCCGGCCACCGGTCCGGCCTGCGCATACGGGCCATGAGCGCAGGCTTGCTCTACGACCCCGGCGCAGCGGAACTCCGGCCAAGGTTGGCCGTTCCTTCCTGTGCATCACACCCAGATGACATCCTTGTTGCTTCCCCGCGGCGCAGCCCAGTCCCCCGGCTGCGCCGCTTGTCGTTTGGGGCGCTGCCCACCCGCGCCGCAGGCATGGGGACAAGGGGAACAAGCCGCCGCAAGCCCACGTTCTAGAAACGGCGGCATATCGGTGCAGCCAATGTGCTGATCCCCAGATTCAGGCTCCGGACTCGGGCAACAGATTGGGCCGCCTGACCGCCGCCCGCGGCACATGCAGCAAGGAAAGGCAGACGCTTCATGGTTCAGGTCGCCAAGCAGCAGGCGGAAGCACGGCTTGCCGAACTGGCCGGCGTGCTGTCCCGCGCGGCCGAGCCGTTGCCGGCGCTTGATGACCCTGCCTTCGCCACCCTGTTCTCCCGCCTTGCGGACAAGCGCGTGGTCGCGCTGGGCGAGGCAACGCACGGCACGTCAGAATTCTACCGCGCCCGCGCCGCCATCACGCGCCACCTGATCGAAAACCACGGGTTCAACATCGTGGCGGTGGAAGCGGACTGGCCGGACGCCGCCCGCATCGATGACTTCGTGCGCCACTGCGCCCGCGCGCCGACGCTGCGCCACGCCTTCGAGCGCTTCCCCACCTGGATGTGGCGCAATGCGGAGATTGACGACTTCATCCGCTGGCTGCGCCACCACAATGCCGAACGGGCGGAGCGGGACCGGGTGGAGTTCCGGGGCCTTGATGTCTACAGCCTCTCCGCCTCCATCGAGGCGGTGCTGGAGTATCTGGAAGCCAACGATCCCGAGGGCGCACGCGATGCCCGCCGTCGCTACGGCTGCCTGCACCCGTGGCAGGAGGAGCCCGAGCGCTACGGCCACGCCGTCATGGCAGGCCGCAAGCACTCATGCGAGGAAGCGGTCGTCGAGCAGCTTCAGGCATTGCTGGAGCAGCGGCTGGATTCCCTGCGCACGGATGGCGAGGCCTTTTTCGATGCCGCCCAGAACGCCCGCATCGTCCGTGCCGCCGAGCAATACTATCGCATCATGTACTACGGCTCGGCCGAGAGCTGGAACCTGCGCGACCGGCACATGTTCGACACGCTCCAGCGCTTGCTTGAGGCGCGCGGGCCGGATGCCAAGGCGGTCGTCTGGGCGCACAACAGCCACATCGGCAACGCCTCCGCCACCGCCATGGGCTGGCAGGGCGAGTTCAACATCGGCGAGCTGTGCCGCACCGCCTATGGCCAGAATTGCGCGCTGATCGGCTTCGGCACGGACCGCGGCACCGTGGCCGCCGCGGATGACTGGGGCGAGCCCATGCGCGTCATGTCCGTGCGTCCGGCGCGAACGGACAGCTATGAGGCGGCCTTCCGCGAAGCGCGCGTGCCGGTTTCCCTCACGGACTGGCGGCAGCCGGGCACGGAGGCCTTGCGCGAGATCCTGTCGGAGCCGCGGCTGGGCCGCGCCATCGGCGTGATCTACCGGCCCGAGACCGAGCTTGCCAGCCACTACTACGATTCCGTTCTGGCCGACCAGTTCGACGCCTTCGTCTGGTTCGAGGAGACCCGGGCTGTCACGCCGCTGCCCGCACACCGCCCCCACGGGGTGCCGGATACCTACCCCTTCGGCGTATAGGGAGAAACGCTCAACATGCCGACGTTCAACCAACC
The DNA here is from genome assembly GCF_036515995.1 of Pedomonas sp. Lineage (NCBI taxonomy): Bacteria > Pseudomonadati > Pseudomonadota > Alphaproteobacteria > Sphingomonadales > Pedomonadaceae > Pedomonas > Pedomonas sp. The sequence continues at coordinate 16,551 of NZ_DATBUP010000160.1, forward strand.
GCTGTTTGCCGATCGCACGGAAGCCGGTCATCGTCTCGGCTATGCCTTGCTGAAGTACCGCAAGGATGACCCGCTGGTGCTCGCCTTGCCACGGGGCGGGGTACCGGTGGGGCTGGAGGTTGCCAACGCGCTCGGAGCGGAACTGGACATCATGCTGGTGCGCAAGATCGGCGCGCCGGGCGCGCCCGAGCTGGCGCTGGGCGCGGTGGTG
>NZ_DATBUP010000161.1:0-28506 GCF_036515995.1 Pedomonas sp.
GGAATTCATCGAGCGTCCAAAGCCCGATCAATTCCGGATCGTCCAGTCGCGAGAGGATGAGGTGTTTGTCGGCCATGTCCACCGTCCCCCGTCACGGCCTCAGATGAGTGCCGTAATCGTTGAGGTGACAATGGGAACGCCGGTGCCGACGCCGACACCAACGCCCACCGGCACGGCAATCTGGCCGAGCGAGAACCGGCCCGACGCCAGCCCGACGATGCCGCCCGCCAGGCTCAAGACGGTGATGATCTTGCCGCCGCTGCCTTCCAGAAAATCAGTGAACATCGTCAAAGCGGTATCAAATGTCGTATCCGTCCCCGCCATCGCGGCACCGGCAGCCAAAGCCAGGCCGACGCACGGAACGGCGATATCAGCCAGTCGCCAGTATCGCCGGCGATCCAGACTCAGCAAACCCATGTCCCTCTCCTCATCTGCTCATGTTGGCAAACGGTGAAACCACCGCGGGCCAAAGCGTTGGACAAAGTCGAAGCCAGAGGGAGAGGCGAATTCAGCTGATGGACTGATTTTTTTGCGGACAGGCAATAAGAATGCTGTGCTTTGAAACGTCGTTGCCGGCCTGTTGCCTAGATCGGCAACAGCGATTGCACAAAAAGGCGATGCTCATTGCCAAATGAATCAACACCTGTTGCATTGGACCGCAACGGGTATTGCCTAATTGTATAACACAGATGCCGGAGCCCGCGTCGCCGCGCCACAAAGAAGTGCCGCAGGCGATCATCGAGCGATGATTTCTCCTGTGTGCACCAAATATATTCGAAAATATGTGTTCAGCTCTATAGGTGCGAAATTATCTTGTTACCTGAACAGGTGGGAGGGCGGTTTACTTCGCGATTTTTTTAGACGATAACCTTAAGCGGTTGCCCGCCGCATGTAGTTAGAATTGTTCGTATTTTCCGTCCTCATCTTAGAATGGTGGACTATGCACGCACACCTAACGACCCAGGCGCGAACCAAGGCTGCAATACTTTCGACACTGATCGCTTGCAGCCAGAAATCTCAACGATCCATCGCCAACGACGCCGGCATCTCACCGGCTCATCTCAACCGCATTTTGCGGGGGACCACCCGTCCGCGCGATGAAACGTTTCTGAAAATTATTCAGGCAACCGGGACACCGCCAACCACGGTCGGGCTCGCCTTGATCGTAGGCCCGGACAATATCCCGCTGCTCGCGCAGTCCGATTTCATGCGACAGCTCTGCGCTGAATTGCCAACCCGGCTGCTGGAAGTTCTCGGCGACGAACTGATCTATGCCGATCCCCGGTGGGCAGGCAACATTGTCGAACACGTCGTGGCCAAGATTGAAGAGGTCATGGCCCGCAAGCGGCGACTGGACAGCAATCTTGCCCTCAACCTCTAAACTGCCCGTAAAAAAGGAAACCGCCATGACATAGCAATAAACCCCGCAGCGAGGCGGGGCTTATCAAGGCTGAATTTTGAAGTAGCACTCTCAATCTAGCCTTCTCCTCCCTTCAGGTCAAGCAGCGCCTCGCCGCGCCACCAGAATTCTTTGCCTGCATGACGGCCCCATTCCTGGAGGACGAACGGATGAACGCGCGCCATGGCATCGCGGCGACCACGCCCAAGCCAACCGGAATTGCTACTCGGACCCCATCCTATCAGCACTGGCACCAAATCGCCGAAGGCTTCGACGGACTGGCAACCAATCGCTGCCAGATTCAGGTAGCTGTCGCTTATGGCACGGCAGATCTGACATGGCCCGCGCGGTCACTTCTTTTGCTCCTGCTCTCGCACTTGTCACCAACCGACGTTGCTCACGGCAAAACCACAGTTTGGCCCAGCACTTTACAAATCGCAGCGGCGTTCGCCTGCTCAGAGCGCGCAGTGCGCACATATAAGGCTGAACTCGAGGCGAAGGGCTACCTGCTGCGGCGCTATGATCGTCGCAATCGGCCGCTGCGCGGCGCGGCCTTCGACCTTGCGCCATTTTTTGCCCGTTTGCCTGACATTCTCTCGGCAGTTGAAGCGTCGGCCTCGGGCCGCCGCCGGGAGCGCTTGCTCAAACGGAGCGAGCGCGAGCCGGTTATAGCCACCAAGGCGGAAGAATCTTTCCGCCTAAGAAACAGTCAGAATCCAACTACTGATTCTGTACCGGTCCTGGCATGCAACAAAGGTGATATCGCCGCCGCGCTCGAAATCGTATCGCTCAGCCCGACGTTGACTGCGGCGTTGTCCCATGACGCCATGAACATGCTCACGCTCGGGCAGCCTGAACGAGCGTTTCAGGAGATTGGCGAACAGATCGACCAATTTCTGACGGATGACCACGGTCGACGCAACAACAGGGCGACATGGGCGTGGGCAGTCCGGCGCTACGGCGCAAAGGCCATAGCCATGCTTGGTATCGCGATTGAAGACCCGGACGTCCGCTGTCGCCACAGATTTTTTGGCTGGCTAACGACCACGGCGGACTCGATTGATCTGACGCCCAACCTCAGACGCCTACAACAGCGATTGCCTGCACCCGCGCCCGAGACCGTACCCCCGGCAATTCCAGGTCTGTGCCGCCTTCTGGGTCAGACCCTTTACCAGGCCTGGTTCAGCCAGTGCCACCTCATTCTGCAGGACACCGCCGCTGTTCTTGTCGCACCCAACCGCTTCACCGCCGACTGGATCAGAAACAACTTCGCCCCCGAACTGCGGCTTTTTGCCAAGAACCAAGGCTATGCTTTCCTTGAGGTCACCGCGCAGCCAAGGCCTGCGCCCATTGCTGGATTGCAGCAGGACACTCCGTGGGCAGATGCGCGAATGTCTGGCATACTGCCGAAAGCGAGCAATGAGATGGCGTCCCAGATCAACAGGAGAATGCCGTGACCGAACTCCATTTGCTGAACTGGTCAGCCCTCTACCTGGCCACCGCTATCATCTGCCTCATTGCAGCGACCCTTGCCGCAACAACCCTGTCCATCGAAGTCGCCCACGAGAAGCCGTGGCGTACGGCCCGCACCTGGCAACAAACCCTGCTCCTTATCCCTCGCCTATGGTGGCGGTGGCAAAAGCTCTATTGGCTGGCAACTCCGGTCATCCTGGCAATTGTAATCGCCTTTGGCTGCTCACTGAGCTGGGACTGACCGAATGGTTCCTGCGGGAGTGCCTGAAGCGCGTGACGCCAGTAATCCATGACCTTCTTCACATAGCCCAGCGTCTCATCGTTTGTCGGCAGGCCGCCTGCCCGCCTCACCCTCCCCGGGCCGGCGTTGTAAGCTGCCACAGCGAGAAGCGGTGATCCAAAGCTGTCCATCATCCGGCGCAGATACAAAGCTCCGCCGTTCAGATTGGCATAGGGATCGAAGCTGTCAGCAACACCCAGCTCCCGAGCGGTCCCCGGCATCAGTTGAGCCAGACCTCGGGCACCCGCCCGGCTCACTGCTGTGGCTTGATAAAGGCTCTCCGCCAGGACGACCGCATCGAAGAGCGCAACCGGCACCCCATGCTTGCAGGCACTCTCCACCACAATCGGCCAGTACACTCTGCGCCGCTCGTTCACGTGCGCCGGAACACTTGGGTGCCATCTATACTCGGCTCTGTGGCAGCTCACTCCTGAAACAGCGCCATCACCTGCTGTGCCGTCACCTGAAAACCTCTCTGCACCTTCCCAGTCGACCCGGTCCTGCCGATGCACAACAAGCCGAAAGCCACCCGGCCCGCCTTCGGTTTCCAAGTGATGTCCTGCGGGAGGGGCGGCGGTGGAGGGAGGAAGGATGCCGGCTGGCGGCGGCGCGTCGGCAAGAGAAGGAGCAACGCGGAAAAGAAGAAGGAAAAGTGTCACGGTGTGGCGCATCATCCGTCCGCCCGAGGCGGCCCCCGTCTGTGATGTGCCAAGGCGGGAAACCTACCTCACGCAGTCGTCACTCGACAAGGGCCTATTCGGGGTGCTGCGAGGGGAGGTTTTGAGTATCCGGGCCTTATGAGGCTGTATGGTATCCAACGTCGCGGCCAATAGTACCCAGGCGATCGAGGGCTCAACCGATGTTCACCGTCTATGCGATCCACACTCCCGAAGCTGAGAAGCTGGAGCAGGATGGCCCAGCGTGGCGCTCCGAAGATCGATGTCGTCGATTGCGGTGGTTATTGCATGGCCCTCGAGGGCTCGCATCGCCTCGCGGCTGCTGATGCACTGGGTATCGTGCCGGACCTGATGATCTACGAGCAAGACCAGTTACTCGACATCCGGCGCTATGATTGGCTCGATGCGCACATTTGGGCCGAGACGATTTACAGCGCGAGGGACGTTGCTGGTGAGCTCTGTTCGGCCCACCAAGCCGTTGCCTAGGTTTTTGACCGTTGAGGCGTTGCGCTTGGCCCCTGCCGCTTCTTGACCAGAGATGCTCAGAGCCGGATCCGAACAGACGGCGATGGACAGATGCACAGGCCCCTGCTGGTGCTCTCGCCGCTTCTTCCCCCCGCACCTACTATATGATCGCGACAGGACGCGGCTCCGTAACATTTGCCTGCAGCAATGTTAATATCCGCGCTGAAAAGGCGCGGCATAGCGAGAAACTTTATTACGTCGTCTAAAGGCGTCGATTTAAAGAAACTCGGTCGATTAGCTATTGTGCAGAAATACAAGAAAGATGCTTAACAATTTTTGTTGAACTGTTCTTTGAATAATTCCCAACTGTCCTCAATCCGTCTCCAGCGGGAGGACATATGGGAATGCTTACAGTACCGGCTGCGCTTGAGCTGCTGACTGACGTTATAAGCGATGCTCGCCGAGCTGGGGCGACAGCCGCGGACGCTGTCTTTGTCGGGGACGCCGCCATACAAGCCAGTGTGCGCCAGGGCAAACTGGAAGAAATTGAGCGCTCGGAAGGAGCCTTCATCGACTTGCGTGTTTTTGTCGGGTCACAGACAGCATGCGAAACCACATCCGATCTCAGTCCCCAAGGCCTAAGCGCGCTCGTTTATGGCGCTGTCGCACTGGCCAAGGCGACTCCCCCTGACCCCTACGCCGGCTTGGCGCCTGAAGAGCTTCTTTTAAAAGGCGGCCTGCCCGATCTGGATCTCGACGACCCAACCCCCGTAAGCCCGGAGCGGCTGAAACTGGACGCGCTTGCCGCGGAAGAAGCAGGCCGCAGCGTCCCGGGTGTCGTCAACAGCGAGGGCGCATCCGCCACCGCGGGACAGGTAACAAACGCCATGGCAACATCCCATGGCCTTGCCCAGGGCTATCGCACCACGTCACATAGCGTCACAGTGACGACCGTCGCAAAGGGCAAAGGCGGCTTGGAGCGCGACTACGACTATGCTGTTGCCCGGCACCGCTCAGATCTGGAAGCCGCTGAAGTCGTGGGACGGCGCGCCGGCGAACGCACAGTCAATCGTCTGGATCCGACCAGATTGACGTCAGAGCGAATGCCGGTGATGTTCGACCGCCGGCTTGCGCCCTGCCTTATCGGCCACCTTATAAGCGCGATTACCGGCACGTCCGTTGCCCGCCGAACGAGCTTCCTGCTGGACGCGCGCGGGGAGCGGGTCTTTGCACCAGGCGTCACCATTCGTGAAGAGCCGCTGCGCCCACGAGGCATGCGCTCGCGCCCGATCGATGGCGAAGGGCTGCCGACCAGAAGCGTGGACATCGTCTCAGACGGTATCCTCAACACGTGGCTTCTGGACTCGGCCTCGGCCCGGCAGTTGCGCGAACGGCCTACCGGCCACGCATCCCGCGGGGCCAGTGGTCCTCCGGGCACAAGCGTTTCGAACGTCATGTTAATGCCGGGTGCCGCCACCCCCACCGACATCCTCAGCAGCGTCCGACGCGGCCTTTACGTCGTCGAGCTCACTGGAATGTCCATAAATGGCATGACCGGCGAATACAGCCGGGGCGCGGCCGGCTTTCTCATCGAGAATGGGGAGCTCACCCGAGCAGTGTCGGACGTCATGATCTCGAGCAATCTTAAAGACATGTTCGCCACCATGATTCCAGCCGATGACCTTGAGCTTCGGTACGGCATCGATGCGCCAACGGTGCTCATCCCGCAGATGACCGTCGGCGGGCACAGGTTCTGTAGCTGTTAACGAAGGGCGAACAGCCCGAAGGTTCTCATATGGTTCGGCAAGCGGAATGACGCTTCCCGCCACAACTTTCCCAACGAATACAGAAAAGGGAAATGCCATGAAGCCGAAAAGAGGCGGCGACACAGAAATAGAGCTGGATCGTCAGGTTGCGGCCCGCATCCGGGCTTTAAGGTTGGCAGCCGGTCTTAATCAACAGCAGCTGGGGGAACGCCTGGGTGTCACCTTTCAGCAAATGCAGAAGTACGAGAAGGGTCGCAACCGCCTGACAGCAGGAAAACTCATCCTCCTTGCTGACGTGTTCGGCATCCCTGTTGCCCAGCTCCTGGCCGATCGAGACGAGATCCAGAGGCCTAACCTTGCCTGTATTGTTCATGCTGACGAGGCTGGAGGGCTACCTTTCACGCAGCGCGAAGCGATGCAGCTTATGACCGCCTATGCGAGCATCCGCGATGTACGCAAGCGCAAGCATATTCTCGCACTGATCAAACACCTGAGTGACACAGCCGCCAAAGGCCCCGGTGTATTTGTTGAAGCCGCTTGAAAAGAAACCTTCGCAATGCCCGCCATGTGGAGATCAGTCGCCGATTTGATCTGCACACAGTTTGTCCGATGCTGAACAACGAGAAGTGGTTATGAGCAAGCCGCCGCACCCGCAGCCTGGTCACATGAACAGAGAGGCTATCAGTCAGCTGCGCCGGGTGAATCTTCGGCCAACGCGGCAACGAATTGCCATCTTTGTCTGGCTTTTCAGGAGCAGCCAATCCCAACATGTTACGGCTGAAGGCCTCCATCGGAAGCTCTCCCAGCAACACACCGCGCTGTCGATCGCCACAGTCTACAACACGTTGAACACATTTGTGGAATACGGCCTTTTGAAAAAAATCTATCTGAATTCTGACACTGCATTCTACGACACCAACACCGAACCCCATCATCACATTGTGATCGGCGACCCTCTGGAAATACGAGATATTCCTGTGGAGGCGATAGCGCTTGCAAGCCAGCCGCAGCTGCCTGAGGGCCTGCAGCTTAGATCCGTTGACGTGATCCTGAAGGCTGACCGCCGCTCGTGACCCAACCCGATCGATCGGTCGTTGACCTCCTCGCTGGCGCATGTCCTTTGCAAAAAGGACTTTCAGCGCCCGCTGATGATGAGGAGCATACCAAGCAAAGGCACTATGACAGGCATCGAAAGTCGATGCCTTTGAATCCTGGCGGGAGCGCCGCCCCGTGCCGGACAAACATAACGAACATGTTTCGTCGTTTGCGCTCCTAAAAACCGTCACCAAGCGCCGGTTGCCGCCAGGTGCCGCGACGCAGTGCTGCTAATAATCCGAGAGACTCACCAAAGGGTCATTCTCCGGACATCGTCTCGAATCTCGAATTGCACCGCAAGAACCGGAGTGCTCCGCCACTTCCAACCCCGTAAAGATCTGGAGGCAATCACACCAGAGAAGAAAGGCTGTCCAAGTGCACCAACTCGCCGATAAAGTCGCGGTCATAACAGGGGCTAGCTCGGGCATTGGGCTGGCCGCAGCCAAGCTGTTCACGTCGCAAGGCGCGAAGCTGGTCATATCGGGAAGACGGCAGGTCGCGCTCGATGCGTTGACGGCGGAAATTACCCAAGCGGGAGGGGAAGCGGTTGCCGTGGTCGGCGATGTGCGCTCCGAAGACGTCGCGCGTACGCTAGTGGACACTGCCCTCGATCGGTTCGGCCGGCTCGATGTGGCTTTCAACAACGCTGGTGGCGATGGAGGCATGGGCCCGATCGGCGACATGACGCTCAAGAACTGGCGCGAGACGATCGACACGAACCTGACCAGCGCATTCCTGGGGGCCAAGTATCAGGCTCCCGCTATGGCGGAGCGAGGGGGATCGATTATCTTTACCTCGTCGTTCGTGGGCTATGCGGTCGGCTTCCCCGGCCTCGCGGCTTACGCCTCGGCGAAGGCGGGCCTCATTGGCCTAGCGCGCGTCATCGCGGCGGAGTTCGGACCCAGCGCGGTGCGTGCCAACGTGCTGCTGCCGGGTGGGACGGACACGCCTGCCAACCACGCAAATCTCCCCGGCTCGGGACCTGAAGTGCGCCAGTTCATCGAAGGACTGCATGCGCTCAAGCGGCTTGCGCAGCCGGAGGAGATCGCTCAGGCGGCTCTGTTTCTGGCGTCTGACGCGTCCAGCTTCGTCACGGGGGCGGCTATCATGGCGGATGGCGGCGTCTCGATTAATCGGACCTGATTGGATCGATCCGCGAAATTGAACAACTGCTACCCGTCGGCGTCCATCGATGCCGGCGGGCTTGCCAATGCCGCGCCATTTTGTGCTGAGTAGTATGGTCCCCGGAGTCCGACGTGTACAGCGTCAGCATCGCATCCCGATTAGTAAGCAAGAATCGGAGTTCCTCGCATCAAGATTGGAATTAGATTTGGAACGGAAATGTAGAGGACCGACACGGTGAGCAGCCGAGACAACCAAGCAAAGGCAACTCTCGCCGATCCACGGTGGGCGCGCATCGTCGCCCGTGATAAGACCGCCGACAGTTCTTTCTGGTACAGGGTCAGTACAACCGGCGTCTATTGCCGGCCGTCCTGTCCGTCGCGAGGATGCAATCCAAGAAATGTAACCATTCACGACACTCTCGAAAGCGCGCAAAAGACCGGTTTCAGAGCCTGCAAACGGTGCAAGCCTGACGGACCGGCCGCTGAGATGGTAAGCGCTGAGATCGTTACCAAGGCATGACGCATGATTGAGGAATGCGAGACCGCGCCGTCGTTGACTGATGTCGCGGAAGCACTCGCACTTACTCCCAGTTATTTTCATCGCATCTTCAAGGCACACATCGGTCTCACACCCAAGGGCTACGCCGCCGCGCACCGCGCGAAGCGCGTGCGCGAGGCGCTGGCCGGCGAGAACAGCATCACCGAGGCGATCTACGACAGGGGCCATGCGCGGTTCCGTTACAGCCAGGAGCCGTGCTGTTGAGAGGCTTCGCCATCTCAAATGCGGAAGCCTCGCTAATTGATGTTCGCCGCATCCAAACGATGAGAGTCCACGATTGCCGGGCGCTTGGTCCCCGCCTCCGGGCGAGGCGGGGACCCCCTGCTTTGATGCGGAAACCTTTGCCCTTTCACCCGGGAGACAGAGGTGAAAGATCAATGCCCCCTGCTAGATAAAGGACAACGCAACCCCGGAGAGGCGCGGCAACAACCACGCCTCTTGGAACCGGAACGGCGAGCGAGGCACCGCGGCATTGGCCCTTGCAGACCCACACGCTGATATATTGTTCCTGTAGGAGTCTATTAGCCCACAGAAGGCTGCTTCCGATATCGCACCGACAGGGATCACAGCCTGGCGCCCCTTCGCTGCCCTTCCGATACTATAGACGGATGGCAGAGTGATTTGTCCGGAGTGTTTTGCAAATATATTTTGCGGGCTTGGCTGGCGGCATCTCACGGATGCCTGTCGCGCCGGACCGGCGCTGCCTTATAATTGAAAAGTTGACCCGCATCGCCCCCCGATGCGGATCAACAAGGAAAGACGCAGCTGTGCGTGTGTCATCTTCGGGAACCTGAAGCCGGCCGGGAACCCGCTGGTCTGGTTGACGACGGCTGTGCTGGTACACAGTGCCGTCATTTGCATAGACGTACCGCGGTGGTCGCTTGTCCGGATCGTTCCGAAGTCGAAATATTGCAGCAGGTTCGATGAGCGAACACGCGTGTTCCTGAAGTCACGTGCCGCTCTGTGGCTGGGCCAGCACCATTTACTTCGGCCCTTGGGCGATCCCATATCGATGTTGCGCCGACGGTACACCCGTTTAGAAGGGACAGCGGTCCTCATGTCACCGGTGATTCCACCAGCCAGCGTCCAGGCTGCATCGGCCCTGATCTCGCGTGCGGTTCCACCCGCACCCGGGAAATCTTGGGGCCAGGAAAGGAGGTGTTAGAACCTGAATATACTTGAGCTGCTATCAGTCATCATAGCGTTGCTCGCACTGCTCATCTCGGCAATTCGTCTTGGATTGGCCATCGGGCAGCGCGATCGCGACTGATAAACCGGTAGCATAAGGGTTTCATCGGGCAGCGCGGGGCGCCTTTGAGCGCTGCCTGATGGCCCAAAAAGCAAGACCCCGCAGATTCCACTCCGCGGGGTCTTTGTAGAGATGTTAGAATCCCTAACTTGAGCTGACCGATATATAAATCATCATCCCGTACCAGGCAACCCCGCCGGCGTTAGCTCATTCCGCCGAGTTCTTCCCTTGTCCAACCCCCACGGTTCCTACGCTGGCTCCAGGTTGGAGCGACGCTTCACGTAGCTTTCGCAGAAGCTGGTAAAACTACGGATAAGTCTCGCCCCCTCGAGAGTCTCCAGATCGTCTCCAACCATGGCCCTGTACGCTTCAGCAATCTTGTCCACGTCGTATCCGCCGCCGTGCTCAATCCCGATCTTTCGGAACAACTCTTCAGTCGGGCCGCCGAAACTCAAAGACCCCTTGGGAAAGCGCGTGGGTGTCGTCTGTCGCACGGGCTTCCGCCGCAGCGTAGTCCGCTTCGGTCCGGCCCCGCCATCCTCTGCCGGTGTCGAAATCAACTGGTACTGCGTCGGCACAGAGACAACCCGCTGGCGAATGGGCGGTGGTGATGCATACATGAGAATGACATCACTCCGGCCAAAATCTGCCCGAGCGTCCGGATAGGCGGCGCTGACCAGCGCCCAGTTGCGACGTATGGCGTTTCGGAAATGGTGAAGATGCTTCGGGGCGATCCCCATGTGGGCCGCCAGTTGGTCCCATCTTAAAACAGCAGGCTTTTCCCGCCCAATGCGGGGCAAGCGATAGGAAAGGTACGTATACAGGTCGAGCGCAGTTGGGCTGTCCTTGATGTGCGCAATCGCTCGCTCGTCCAGCGGCACAGCATGTTCTTGAAGATGCTCGTAGAAGGCCTCGGACAGCTGGATCTCGCTGTTGAAGCTGCCATCCTCCCGATGCAGGCCGACGTAATTGGTAGACAGCTGCACGCCACGGATCTGAAAAACAGACTCGCCGTCTTGCTCGCCGTCCCATCGGATCTGCCACTCACAGGCCATGAGACGGTTCATCTGGTCCCTGATGCCGTGAATGGTCCCGCGCGGACCATACGACGGCGGCGGATACCCAAGCCGCCGCATCCAGTCGGTCAAGTTCTGCCCCAGCTCGATATGGCGAGACTTTTTCCGAACCGCTTCCGAGAGAATATGGATCAGCATGACCCGCGGATAAGAGCCGAAAGGAACGCCGAAGCTCTTGAGGATCGTCTCGTCCCCTTCCCTTGCCAGGACCTGACGCGGCTGGATGGCTAGGGCATACTGTCCGTCTTGCCGGATGATCGGCGCCATCTCATCCCGCGGACGCGTGGCCGGCAGGCTCATAGCGCACAAGGCGGAATGTAGGAACGCAGGCACAGGCTCTTGCGCGGCCATTGCCTCAACAACTTCGAAAAGCGAGAGTTGACCTTGAGCCTCGGCTTCTGCACGTGCTCTATCAGGGCCCAGAACCTGATAGTTCTGAACCAGTAACTGCCCAGGGCCCGGTTGAGGGACGAGCGCGAGCTTTGGAGAGCGTGGGGCCATGTTTGAGCGCCTTCGTTGACGGTCTGATCCTCGCCTCGGTGCGGGCTGGTCTGCAAGTACAGCTGCGATGGGCTTGGTTTTCTGCCGATTTTTCGGGGGCCGTACCGATGATCATGCGATAACACCCGCGAATCGTCCCATACGAGTCCCAAAAATGAGAAAGCGACCGACTGCGAGCCGCAGGCGAGCAGCTTTCTATATCGGTCGATCTTATCGGAATCTCTTTATAGGTATGTATCGCACGATCATCTGTTGAAAGCTGTGGATTATCGTCTCGTCATCGTAATCACGGTTGGCACCTATCATATCTTCATCGGTGCATGGCTGTGGATTATCGCACGATCATCGGTGGTCAATATCGGCCCAGGGTGCAGTGATGTGTTCAATTGCTCATGTATGAAAAGCCCCTCCGCGCCTCCGAGGCTTTGATGGCCGCATTTAATCTTATAAACGTTTGATTTTTAATGAAAATTATTAGATATCGAGTGCCGGAACGGGCACGTCTCGTACTAAACTTATCGCACAATCATCGGTATAGCATAGCGCCTACGCCTGCAAAGCAGACCTGCTCCATCAGGCATTTATCACATGATCATCGGTCGGGATTGCGTGCCGCGACTTCGGCAAGCGGGCCCGGAGGCCAGACATTTATCGCATGATCATCGGTCGGATTTGAAAGGCGCTCGACCAGACACACAGATCCGCGAGGACAGGCTGGCGAGTATCGCACCATCATCGGTGCAATTCACAAAGTGAAACGGATCTTCAGCGGGAGCGGCAAAGCCAGGCCAGGCATTATCGCATGAACATCGGCCCAACTTGCCAACCGTTGCGGGGGAAGTCCGCCGGCAGAATTAAGGCAGCGCAAAGAATGCGGGACCGCGTTGGCCTGAAACTTGCCTCCAACTGCCGGAGGCTCAGCCTTTATCGCACGATCATCGGTTGAAAAGGCAATGGCGGCGTGGTTGCTTCATCCCGCGCGCTCGCCATCCGAGCAATTGAAGTCCTAAACAGCCGCGATTATCGCATGATCATCGGTCTAAAATGTAACCGAGGATAGCTCGGGCCAAGTTTAGCGTGCCGTTCCTAGGGAGAACGTGGAAACAAGCTCAGTGACCAGGTTATAGCCAAGGTGAAATCGAACATCTAGGGAAATATGAAGAAATTGACGTGGTACCTAGACGTGCCTAAGCTTCGCCTACTTCTCATGAGCCTGAGGTCACTATGCCGACAACCGCGAAATCCTTGCTGTCCGATTCTGCCGACAGCCCCCTCCCCCCTTACTCGCTGTCGCCCCAGGTCGACGCACAGGGCATGATGCGCCTTGCAAAAATGGGGCAGCATCTCATTGGCGCTATCAGGAATGCGGCGACCGACGGCGAGCCCGGCTCTAAACCGGCTCCTGTCTACCAGATCACAAAAGCGGCTCAGTTGATCGGTCGTACCCCTGACGCACTGCGCCGTGCGGAGGACGAAGGACGGATCCCGGTCGCGCGTCGCAACGACCGTGGCAAGCGCATTTTTACCTTGGCTGAGATCAACCAGCTGCGCGAAATCTTCGGTACACGGCCCCGCCGCGGTCCGGAGGATCCGTTGACAATTCTTGCAGTGCAGAACTTTAAGGGCGGCGTGGGGAAGTCAACCATCTCCGTCCACCTGGCAGAGTATCTTGCGCTCAAGGGCTACCGGGTTCTGCTCATCGATTGTGACAGCCAGGCCTCGGCCACGTCCATGTTCGGCTACCAACCGGACATCGACCTCAGCGAGGACGATACCCTCTATCCGTATCTGCGTGGTGAGATGGAATCCATCCGCCCGCTGATCCGCAAGACACACTTCGACGGCCTTGATCTGGTTCCGGCCAACCTGCTTCTTTATCAATCGGAATACGAACTGTTCGCATTGCTTATGAACGAACGGCAGAGCGGGGGACCGGGCACGATCATCGACAGGATCGGCGCTGCGATTGCGACGGTTGAAGACGACTATGACATCGTTATTCTGGACCCGCCGCCTGCGCTCGGCATGATCTCGATCGGCGTCATGAGTGCGGCCAATGCACTGGTCGTACCAACGCCACCGAGCCTGGTTGATTTCGGGTCGACCGTGACGTTTCTGACGATGATGGCCAGCACCATGGCCCAGATCGAGAGCATCCTGGGCCGCGAGCCCGCTTACAATATCGTGCGCTTTGTCACGTCGAAATACTCTGACAATAAGAAAATACACGCGACGATTTATGACGCGGCAAGACAGGTTTTCGGTCCGTTCATGCTGTCCTCGATCCTGAAGGACAGTGCCGAGATTGAGAGCGCTGCTGGCCGCATGCTCTCGATCTACGATCTCGATGGCCCAATCAGCAGTCACGATGTCTACCGGCGGTGCGTTGAAACTCTCGACACGATCAATCTGGATATCGAGCGCACTATTTTGTCGACCTGGCCGAGCCGGAAAGAGCACGCCGCCTGATTGCATATATGCAATTCCGCAGCAAGATGTTGAAATGTAACACGAAATAACAACTTCGTGTCTCGAGTTGGAGACTTTCATGGCCAAAGGCAACAGGGACTTTGCAAACCTTCTGACAGGCAGCCTGACGGACGCGAGCGTTGAAGCCACGCCCGTGCCGGACCTTGCTGCAATGCGGGACAGTTCGCTGAGTAAAATGGCGCGTGGCAGTGTCGTTAACACGCGGGTCGAGCTGGTCGATCCAGCACGCTGCAAACCGTGGGTCTACTCGGACCGGGACAGGACGTTGCTTAACGAGCAAGAATGTGCCGACCTGATTGATTCCTATAAGGCCACCGGACGGCAGCAGTTGCCGGCCCTGGTACGACGTCTCAAAGACGATCCGGCTCATGATTTTGAAATCATCTATGGCAACCGGCGCCATTGGGCAGCGCTGTGGATGCAGCAGAACGGGCATCCTGATTTCAAATTCCTGGTCACGATCAAAAATCTGACCGATGCCGAAGCTTTCATCGAAAGCGATATCGAGAACCGCACGCGCAAGGACCTCTCCGACCTGGAGCGGGCGAAGAAGTACCGCCAAAGCCTAGAAATCTTCTTCAGAGGCGATCAAAAGGGCATGGCCGGATCTCTGGGCATCAGCGAAAGCACGCTGAGCCGCCTGCTATCATTAGCTGAACTGCCATCTGAGGTGATCGGTGCCTTTGAACATCCATACGACATTAAGGCCACGTATGCTGTGACCCTCAGCCCGTTACTGAACAATCCAGCATCGCGTCGTTCATTGATAGAGCTCGCTAACGAAATAACGTCAGAGCAAGAAGTAGCTCGCCGGGAAGGACGGCCGTTGCAGAACGGGCCAGCAGTGCTCGCGCGTCTGAAGTCTGCAAAGGAGAAAGTGAAGAAAACCAAGAAGCGCGATCAAAAGCTGCAGCCCTTTACCACCAAGGAGGGGGCAAAGTTCCTCGAAGCTGAGCGGGTGAGGGGAGGGGGGCTTCGCATCCAGGTGTACTCCAAGACCGGAGCCAGCCGTCAGGAGTTCCTGGACGCTTTTGCGAAGCTACTGGAAGACCTACCGGATAGCTGACCGGAGCGGAGGAATTGCATATATACAATTTTCTTCTAAGTCGCGGAGCATTAGGGGTTTTTTCGGACTTGGTGCAGGGTTTTTCTCCATGGAGAAAAACCCTGCTGTTTTCACAAGCATTCTACTCTCGCAAACCAAAGTCTCGAGCGCGCTTGGTTAGACTGAGCAGGGAGCAGGTGACTGTCATTCGGGGTATATAAGACCCACGTAGGTGGCGACGGTGGGCCTGCCCGGCTCGAGATCCGAAAAAGCGACCGGGCAGGCCCGCGAGCCGAGGGGCGCTATGCTGGTTCTTCATCGTCCCCAAGGCTCGAACCAAGGTTTGTGAACAGTCGAACGTTGTTCATGGTGCAACCGCTTGGCGCTCGCGAGCTGTTCACCGTGCTGCCATCCGACATCCGCGCTGCAACTTACAATCCGGGAAGAAAAATGGAGGCCACTCGCCAGCGCCTAAGACGACTGCGCCTCGAGTTCAGACCAGCATAGCGTTCTCCGCTTTTCCGGGATTTTCCTTCGGGCCCACAATCGGGCTGCTTCCCGCTGGTCTTCGTTGTCTGTCTACTCTCTTAGACGAACGGGACGGTCGTTTGTCCGGATTGCCCCGGTGTTTTGTTACCTATTCGAATGCAGCCGTGGAAACGCCATCGATTGCAGGCGGACAGCCGGGCTCGCGTTCAGGAACCGCACTAGGAACGCGACGGAACTTGGGATGTCGCGGTCGCCAGCGTCCCACTTCCGCACGAGTGTCGTTCAATAATCAAGTCGGCGACTGGCAGTGCTGGGCGGCTAGGGATCGAGATCAGTCACCAGGGACTACGTGCTTGGCCCTTAGGCGCAAATTATCGTGGCTTTCGGCCAGGGAGCTGCAGTGGGTCCTTGAAGACGGTGTAATAGAAGGAGCCCATGAGTACGCGGTCATGCTGTTTCAGGCCAAGGTTTAGCCGCTCGTTTTCCTGCGACTGTTCGGCTCCGCGCTCATCACAAGGTACCACTGCGTCCGGAGAAAGAGTGCCGTTTACGCGCAAACTCTTCTCGTCTTCGTTCTCATGCGGGCGATCCTCCAACTGGAGGATATCGCCCGGCCTCGCGCCTTGTATTTTGCGCCAGGAGAGGGGCATTTCGGCGTGCATCAACGGCCGAATGATACACCGTTGGTAAGTAGCGAGCACCGCACTGTCAGTAACGTCATCAGGAACATCCGTGACCTCGATGACAGGGGCCTCTCCACCATATCCGCGTTCGGCGCGGCTATGAGCGAGGCGAGTATTACCGTCAGGCGTGATAAAAAACTTGACCGATCGAGACATGTGAGAGTCTCCCATTTTTCCCTTTTGATACACATAAAAAAGGAGAGGTTGAAGGCATTCTTCATACGCATACAAAATAGCGGCGAGCGGGTTGAGTTCGCGATCCGCCTTCTTTTCTGCACTCGGGGAACAGGGCAACTCCAGCCAGTGCATCTGCGCTGAATTTCAAAACCCGGATCGGTGTCCCTGCGTTATGCTCACAGCCGCATGTGTTGACTGCGGAGCAAGCCACCTGTCGCTACAGCTTGGGAAAACAACAAACCTATGATCAGGAGACTGTACCATGGGTCCACGTGCATTGGCAGCGGTTATAGGGTGCGTGTCAGTTGCCGGTGTAGCGTACGGTCAGCAGGACTTGGATCCGGCTGCCCGAATCTGCGAGAAGATCGCGCACGGAGAAGTAAGAGATATCGAAAACAGATACAGTAATGAACAAGATTTTAACCGACTAAAAACTATATTGAAACAAGCTAACTTGCAGTCATACCAAGAGCTTGAGGGATCCGCGGGCAGTCTGGGAATAGACCTTCCAGTTGCAAAAGGAATTCTCGGTTTAGATGCCGGGGCAGAGACAAATAGTGCCGTATTTCAGAAGCAGATGAACGAATTCTACAATATGGACTATAGTGAAGCAAGTAAGAAAAGAATATTCTTGCAGAGCTCGTCTAAGTTAAACTCCTTACTGCTCACTGTCACAGATAACTGCAATAAATACTATTTTGCAACATTGAGAGACCGTGTCCGCCTCGTAACCATTGCAGATCTAATCGGATATGATGTGTTCTTGTTAAGCATCGCGGCAAATATTCCTGCAGATCTTGAACAAGATTTCATTATTCGGCAAATCGAACCGTCTGGGCTGGTGAAATGCACCGAGGGAGATAAGCCCGCTGCCCTCGATGTCCCGCGGCGCTCCCGTCGGGCAGTGCTAACTTGCAGAAAAGATCCGAAGCAAGCCATGCGAGTGATAGTGCGGACAAATTCCGGCACGAGCAATGGGATATTGATTCCAGCGGAGCCACCGCCAACTACCGTGAAAGAGCAAGTATCAGAGCCTACAATCGTCGAGGCAGTGTGGACCGCCCAGCCGGAGCCCGCTCCGATGGCGGTCCCTTGCACTTGCCTGAAGGTTACGCCAGCCCCGGTGGGCGACGAGGTAACGGAAGAACCGACCGAGTATACGGTCACCAATGACTGCAACGGGCAGCTTATAATTCATGCCTATAAACGGGGCCCGGCGACTGGTACGCTATGGTCGAACGTCACCTTGGGCCAGGGGCAGTCAGTAGTGTTTAACTTCGCTGGCTCGACGGGCGCGGGAATTGCGAACAAAAACTGTCCTGGATAGGGTTGCGTCGCAGTTATCTTATCATCGGGTACTACTGGTATCGAAGATTGGCCACTTGCAGTGGAGTGTGCCCGCGAAACAAATATTGTATTGTCGCCGCCAGCATTGCCCGAGAGTAGCCGCGTCGGGTCCCTGGCAAGGCTTTGAATTTTAATGGCCCCCCTTGTTCATTTTTCCTTGATGGCAATGGTGTGGGCTGGTGGGCGAGAGTACGCTGCTCAAAATATTTGCGCGATTACGTGACTGGCGCAAACCAGCCGTGCCTCAGAAGTGCGGGAGTGTCTTCTCCTGATAATTGAACATTATCAGGACTCGGCAGGTCCAGCAGGACCGGGCAAAAGCCAGTCACAGCCAAACAGGGCAGGGGCGATGCTGGACAACAGGCACGTTTCGGCGCCCACACCAATCGACGACGACCTTATCCGGTCGAGTGTTGGGGTTGGTATTAAACGCAGGCAGCAACCGGCTGTTGCCTCTGCTTTACCGCTGCCGGCTGCTGCGGCGTGAGGGCAAAGGCCTGGATTGAAGAGTGAGGTGATCTAGGGCGGTAGATGGCCGGTAGGCGACTGTCTGGTTCGGCGTAAAAATTCAGGATAGTTGGCGGTAGATGCCGGCAAGCCACGACTTTTCTTAGCCGCTCAGCAGGCAATTCTTGCGCCCGGTCGCTGAGAGGCGGCTTGCCGACAACTGTCGCTTGTGAAACGCAGCAAGACCAGCTTCTTGATAGAGCCCCCGTCGACTGTTATTCATACCTTATGAATGAAGAAAGCAAAGCGCTGGTTGGCGAGAAAGCACGGCGCGTTGGACGTCCTCGCCGATTGACTATTGACCAGGTGCTGGACGCGGGACTCGCGCTTGGCCTAGATAGTTTGACGATGGGGGCGGTCGCTGAGCGACTCGGCGTAACCATTACGGTGCTGTACAGCTATGTCTCGAACAGAGAGGAGCTGGTCCGGCTCGTCGCGGCGCGCGCATCGCAAAAGCATGATTTCCCGAGCGATAACGGACAGCACTGGACGCTCTATGTCGCCGGTCACGCTGTGGCGCTATTTGAGCTGCTTACCGGCCCCGGGCAGCTGGTCGCGCAATATTTCGCTGGCGGACTTGGACCCGAGGTCGAGCTTGATCGTGCCGAAGCATGGTTGGAAGCGTTGACTCGGCGCGGCTTCAGTACCCGCGATGCGCTCCTGCTCCAGCGTCAGATGGGTGAGATCGTGATCGGCGGCGCGGTGACCGAACTGCACGCTCGCTCTCTTCAAGCTGGCGGGCTTGGGTTTGAGGAGGCCGCAAACCGGGCAATAGCCAAGCGCGCGCAAGTGGAGCTTCCCCTGCTGAAGTCGGAGCAAGCGAGCTTTAGCAAGCGGCGACCAATCTGGACGCGGACCCTTGCTCTGCTGCTGGAGACCGTAGCGCTGCACAGGGGAGAGAGTTTTGACATGCAGTCGATGCTGCGCGCGCTAGGGCAAGATTCGCACGCTTAACACCGCACAAATCGACATGCGAAGGCCGGCCTGGCACCGGCCTTCCTCTCTGTTCAGGCAGCGAGCTGCGGTTGATGCGGCCCGGGAGCTTCGGCCGGGTAAATTCGGGGAGCGCCAGTGTCATAGACCTTGGTCAGAAGCTTGATGAAGCTCTGGTCGCGCATTGGGTCGGTCGGCACCTCGAAGCTGTGGCCGCGGGCGCGCAGATCCTTGATGAACATGTCGAATACCTGGTCGTGCGTCAAGTCGTCGGTATGTTCCATGACCATTTTGAGTTCGGCGTAATCCATGAAGATTTCAGCGCCCCAGTGCACCATCAGGCGCATTTCCTGTGCGGGCACCTTTTGGATGACCTTCTCGCCGGTGGTGATCTGCCATCCGTCCGCGGCATCGGGATCGCTGCTGAACAAAGATTCGAAGGCCAGGCCCTCGGGCATCCGCTGATCGAGCGGGCCGTTGGCTTCGGCACGATGGAACATCCGCTCGTTTTCGACGACAACGCCGCGATTCCACATCGGCGCGGCAATGCGCGCTGGCTCGGCGAACTGCCCGTTCGGCCAGTAGGTGAAGCCGCCGCCGATCGTGCCTTTGTAGAACCAGGTGACGATCTGCGCCTTTTTCGCCTGCCACTTTGTGAATAGGCCCGACTTGCTCATTGTGTTGAGCAAGTAGATCGGCGTGTTGCGCTGATTGATGCCGCGGAAGGCGGTGGCGTCAATGTGCGCAGGATCATGGCTGTGGCAGGGGCCGTTGATGTTGAAGAGCATGTTGTCCGGGCTAGCATAATCGGCCTTCCAATAGCCGCGCACCATGTCCAGGAATTTTTGGTTGAGGAAGCAGTCTTCGATCTCCGGATGCAGGCAGGTGCCATATTTGGCAAGATAGCCGCGAAAATTGGGCGTCAGGAACATGTCGAAGGTGGGCGTCACGCCTTCCGGCATTGAGCCGGACATCGTCGCGACCACCTCTTCCGCGGATGCGAAATGCTGCGCCAGGATCATTTGCCAGGGGCCCTTGTCGCGGACCAGGCGGACGATCCGATCGTGTTGGTCATCGCTGTAAGCGCCATCGACGATGATCGGTTTGGACACCGGTCGAATGATTGTGGGCGTGTCTTCAGGCATGATTCACTCCTTAAATTTCCCAGCCTTGATACAATCGGCACCGGTCAGCTGCAATAATTTTCGTAATGGTTTCGAAAACTCCTTGAGGCGCGTTCAGCACCTTGATAGGGTGGCCATGTTCCCGAAGCCGGGGCTCGACGGGATAAATTGTCATGCGTGGCGGGGGGCTAGGCGTTGCGGATTTACCTCGATTATCTTTCGCTCGCCGCTCGTGAGCACCGCGCGTCACTCCGCTACCGTATCGAATTGAAGGAGCAGGACATGACCATCGAGCAGGAAAAGTTCGCTGGCGGCGTAGCCGTGATTACGGGCGCTGGCGCTGGAATCGGCTCCGGCATTGCGCGGCGAGCGGGCGAACTAGGCATGACTGTCGTAGTAACTGATATTTCGGCGGAACGCGCGGACCAAGTCGCCGCCGAGATACGCGCTGCCGGTGGCAAGGCGGATGCGATGACGGTGGATGTATCGAAACCCGTAGAGCTTGACCGGCTGGCAAGCGAAGTATTCGCGAAACATGGGAGCGTCCGGCTGCTCGTCAATAATGCAGGGATAGAGACGATCGGCTATGCCTGGGAAATCCCGGTGGAACGCTGGGAAGCCACGCTCAACATCAACATTCATGGCGTGATCCATGGCGTGCGCGCCTTCGTGCCCCACATGATCAAAAGCGGACAGGAAGGCTGGATCGCCAATCTGGCGTCAATCGGATCGTTCGGGATCATGCCGATCCAGACGGCCTATATGGTCACCAAGCATGCGGTGCAGTCATTCAGCGAATGTCTGTATTTGGAAATGGAATTGGCCAAGCTGCCGATCCACGTCAGCTCGATCATCCCCGGCCAGGTCAAGACGAGCATCTTCGATGCCGATGCAGGCAAAGACGAGCCAGCCAGCACGGCGCGCCACCGCCAGGTCATGCACGACATCATGAAGGCTGGCGGCATGGACCTCGCCGCCGCTTCGCAGGTCATTCTGCAGCAGGTTGCCGAGAACAAATTCTGGGTGTCTACCCAGCCGGAAATGACCGAGGCGCTGATCGAGGGACGGATCGCTTTCCTGCGTGATCAGGCCCCCCCCAGCCTGCACGAAAGTGCGCGGCAGCTTCTCGACGCTTAAACAAACCCCATTTGGTTGATCATTCAAACAGGAGGACTATTTCATGGCAGCCCTGAGTTTTGCCCTGGCCAAGATTATCGTCGGAGATCTCGACGCGGTCGAGAAATTTTATACCAGCACGCTGGGTCTGACCCGAGCGGCTTATATCGAGTTCGGCGAAGGGCCTGGACAATTGCAGGAAGTGATCCTCGCGGTCCCCGGCGGTGGCCCGACGGATGTGAAGCTTCACCTGGTCCGCTATCCCAATAATCCGGCACCCGTGCCGGGCGAGGCGATTGTGGGCTTCATGGTCGATGATGTCGAAGCAACGGCCGCCGCCATGATCGCAGCCGGTGGTCGCATTGTCGCGCCTGTGCAGGAGATTCCCGAGCATCGCCTCAAGCTTGCCTTCGTCGCCGACGTTGAAGGGCATACCGTCGAAATTCTTCAGGCGCTGTAAGAACTGCCGCAGCAGCGCCGTCTGCCTCAACCGGGAGAATGAGCATGTCAGAAAACAGGATCTGCCGTCGGTTGAAGGGCAAGGTCGCCATTGTGGCTGGCGCCAGCCGCGGAATAGGTGCGGTCACGGCGTTGCGGCTCGCTTCTGAAGGCGCGTCCGTGGTCGTCGCCGGGCCTCCCGGCGAAGCTGACGGCATTGCGGCGGTTGTCGAACAAGCGGTCGCGGCTGGCGACCAGGCGATCGGCGCCACTTTCGATGCAGCCAAGGACGCTTCCTTCGCCGCCCTTGTGGCACAAGCGGAGGAGGCGTTTGGCGGCATAGACATCTTCCACGCCAATTTTGCTGACCAGAGCATCATCTTCGATGACACCAACGCCATCGATGCGAGCGAGGCGGTACTGGACAGAACGATCGACGTGAATTTGAAGGGCATGGCGCGCGCGACCCGGCACGCACTGCCCCGCCTGCTGGCACGCGGGGGTGGAGCGATGATCTACAGCTCGTCCGCCGCTGCGACGATGGGCGACATGGAGCGGCCATATTACGCCATGGCCAAGGCGGGGATAGGTGCCCTGGTCCGCCATGTTGCAAATCGATGGGGATGCGAGGGCATACGCGCCAATGCAATCCTCCCCGGCTACATCATGACGCCCGCAGTGCTGAAGACCTTGCCCGAAACGATGGCCGAAGACATGCGACGCAAGACGCCCTCGCCCCGCTTGGGGCGGAGCGAGGACATTGCCGCGATGGTCGCCATGCTGTCATCGATGGACGGCGAATGGATTAACGGCCAGATGATTTCCATAGATGGCGGCCTGACAATGCGCTGACCGGCTCTTGTATTCCAAAGACAATGAATTCTTGGGAGAGTAATAATGCGGCCGCTGTGCCTCGATCATTTATCGCTCTACGACGTGACCGCGCTCGAACTGATCGAGATCGCCGCAGAATTGCACTGCGATGCCGTGAGCCTGTTCGTAACGCCGGCCCCCCTCGGCCCGTACCGCGATCTCACCACTGACAAGGCGGCAAAGGCCGAAGTCCTTGCCGCCTTGCGCGACAACGGCCTGTCTGTCGGTATCGTCGAACCCTTCATGCTGCAAAAGGATACCGACTGGGATCTGCTGGAACGCTCCGCTGCGCTAGCGGCGGAATTGAACGGCACCGTCAACGCGCTTTGTTTCGACGACGAGCCCGCCCGGCTACAGGCATCTTTCGGCCGCCTGGCAGAGATTTCGCGGGCCGCAGGCGCCCGGATGGCGATTGAGGGCTTCACCCTGTCGACCGTGCGCACGCCCGCAGACGCGCTGGCAATGGCCGACACGGTGGGGCCGGAGATCGGGCTGACGATCGATACGCTGCATGTCATCCGCACCGGCGGAAGCTGGGCGGATTTTGCCGCTTTGCCGCCGGACCGCATCTTTCATGTCCAGATTGCCGATGGCCCCCGCAAGACCCCGTCTGACCTGTTCCAGGAAGCAACTGTCGCAAGGCTGCCTCCGGGGCAAGGCGAGTTCGATATCGCCAGCTTCGTTAAGCTTGTGCCCTCCCATGCCCGACTGGCGGTCGAGGCGCCGTTCCGCGCACCCCCTGGCATGACGCCGCTGGATCGGGCGCGAACCATCATCGAGTCGACGCGCGCCCTGATGGCGTGATTTATTGCGCCGGTTTTGCATCGCAGCCACGGCATCACAGGAGCAGGCATCGTGACGATCGGAACCGAAACACTTTACTATCGCGGAGACGATGTCGACCTAGAGGCTACGCTCTATCTCGACGACGCCGTCGGCGGTGGTTTGGCAGGCGTGCTGCTGTTCCCCGAAGCACTAGGGCCAGGACCAAACGTCTATGACCGCGCACGCAGGCTGGCAGAGGCGGGCTATGCGGCGCTGGTTTGCGATCTCCATGGCGGCGTCGTGCACAGCTTCACTAACTCGGGAGCAGGAGCGATGGGGATGCCGGATTTCGCACGCTATGATGCGGCAGCGGATCGCGCATCTTGGAACGCCATGATGGCTCTCTTCGCTGACACTATCGGCTGAGGTCAAATCACCGATATCGCCTTTCCATGAAACTCACTGTTGGAGAACGAAGCAATGCTTTCGAAGGTCACGCTTGCTAAGACTGACCTGTCGGTCAGCCGCCTGTGCTACGGCACCAACATGCTCGGCACTGCAATCGACCAGGCCGCCTCCAACGCCATTCTCGACAAGTTCGCGGAACTGGGCGGCAACTTCATCGACACTGCCCGCTCCTATGGCGACTGGATCCCCGACGCGCCCAGGGGTGCCAGCGAGCGCGCGATCGGCGCCTGGCTGAAGGGCCGGAACCGCAGCGACTTCGTCATTGCGACCAAGGGCGGCATGTACGACACGCGCGTCGGCGACTATCGCAACCGCGTCACGCCCGACGACATCAACAGCGACCTCGATGAGAGCCTGGAGCATCTGGACATCGACACGATCGATCTCTACTGGCTGCACATCGACAATCCCGAAGCACCGGTCGGTCCCCTCGTCGACACGCTGATCGCGGCGCAGAAGGCAGGCAAGATCCGCTATTTTGGCGCGTCCAACTGGACCCCGGCCCGTGTCCAGGAAGCCAATGACTATGCCAAGTCGAAGGGCAGCATAGGCTTCGTCGCGGTCGAGCCCTTCTGGGGCCTGGCCAAGCCGAACGAGGAAGCGGCGACAGCACAGGGTTACCAGCTCTATTTCGAGGATCATGGCGGCGCGCTGCAGGGCAGCGATCTGACCGTCATCCCCTATTGCGCGCAGAGCCGCGGCTATTTCTCCTTCCTGGAGAAGGGTCAGGTTCCCGACCACCTCCAGGGCTTCTACGACAACCCGGCCAATCAGAAGCGGTTCGAGGCGGCCAAGCGCGTCGCGGCGCGTCACGGCGTGTCGGTCAGCGACATCGTGCTGGCCTATCTGGTCAACCAGCCGCAGCAGACAATCCCCATCTTCGGCGCCTCCAGCCCCGCCCGCATCGCGGAGAGCGTGAAGGCCGCAGAGGTAAAGCTGTCGGCCGAGGAACTGTCCGAACTGCGCGTCGGCTGAGACAAGGAAGGTCGGCAAGATGTCAGAAGTAGCTTTGGTCACAGGCGGCACGCGGGGCATCGGTAAGGCGGCCGCCATCGAGCTTGCTCGCCGCGGGTTCGCCGTCGCGGTCACCGGCCGCACCCGCAAGGAGGGCGACGGCAGGCTGAATTCCGGAGCGCAGGCGGTGACCGTGCCCCGCAGTCTCGACACCACCGTGCATGAGATTGAGGCACTGGGCGGCGAGGCGGTCGGCATCCGATGGACACATATTGGACCGGACCTCCATTGATGCTGCTGTAGATGCGGTGCTGGCAAAATGGGGCCGTATCGACGGCCTGTTCAACAACGCGCTCGCCCAAACGCCGAGCCTCATGGCCCCATAGAACAGATCGGTGCGGCCAAGGACGAAGAGGTGATGCTGGGGCTGATGATCAGTCACCTTCACATTACCTAGCGTGTACTGGCGCCGGTGCTGCAGCAGGGTGGCGGCCGCATTGTCTTTATCACCAGCGGAGCCGGCAACATGCTATGCGAGTTGAAGCTGGAGCAGGGGCGCTGGGGATTTCTTTATGCGGCAGGCGAGGCAGCTTTTTCCAAACTGGCCGAGTTCGTACATATGGAATATCGCGACCGAGGGATTGCCAGCTTCCATATCCAGCTCGGCCTGATCATTACCGAGGCACTCACTGCGCAATATGGCGACGCCGCGCTGGGCTTCGGCGGCGGGGTTCCAAGCTATTGATCCTCCCCCAAGACTTTGATCCACAGGGAAGGTGAGTTTCCCGTAAACTGTCGAGAAGGGGAGCTCAGATGAAACGCAGACGATTTTCCGAAGAACAGATCATCGGCATCCTGAAGGACTCCGAGGCGGGTGCGCAGCCGGCCGTTGCGGTGTGGCGCAAGCATGGCATTTCAGAGCAGACGTTCTACCGCTGGAAGTCGAAGTATGGCGGAATGGAGGTGTCCGAGGCCAAGCGGCTGAAGGCATTGGAGGATGAGAATGCCCGGCTGAAGAAGCTGTTGGCGGATAACCTTCTCGATAACTCCCTGCTCAAGGAAGTTCTGGCAAAAAACTTCTAACGCCCGCTTCCTTGCGGGCAATTGCGGCCTGGCTGATCTCCGAGAAGGGCGTCAGTCAGCGGCGTGACTGCAAGGTGGGAGCATGCACCGGTCTGTAGCGCGGTATCGCCCTTGCAAACCGAACGACGAGGCACTGCGAGAACGGCTTAAAGCATCGGCCGGGCAGCATCGCCGCTACGGCAACCTGCGCCTTAATCCTCTGTTGCGCCGGGAGGGTTTTATGCTCAACTACAAGAAGACCTACTGCCTATACCGCGAAGAGGGCCTGTTAAAAAGCGCAAGCGCTGGTCTAGTCGGGAGCGGTTGCCGCTGAGCATGCCGCAGCGCCGCAACCAGCGCTGGTCGACGGACTTTCTCTTCGACAGCTTGTGCTCAGGGCGTCGCTTCCGGGTTCTCATGATCATATCCGGGAGAGCCCCGGTCAGTTGGTCGACCTGTCGATTTCCGGGGAACGGGTGGTTCGCTTCCTTGATCATCTGGCCATCCTGCATGGCTTACCTGATGAAATCGTCATGGACAACGGCACGGAATTTACCAGCAAGGCCATGTTCTTATGGTCGCTCAGAACCGGCGTCCGGCTGCAGTTCATCCAGCCCGGCAAGCCGATGCAGAATTGCTATGTTGAGAGCTTCAATGGCAAGTTCCGTGACGAATGCTTGAATGAGAACTGGTTCGTCAGCCTGCCAGAGGCGCGACGCCTCATGGGCAAATGGCATCATCATTATAATCAGCAACGCCCACACAGTGGCTTAGGGTGCCAGGCACCGGCTGAATTTGCAGCCAAGCGACAGGGAGATGTCCGGCGGTCACCTCCGGTTGCTGCCGGCCCTCACCCTGTCGCCCCGCGCCATGGCCTCCGGGCTACTGGTGATCGCGCCGTTTTTCGGGCCCGGTCAGCCCACTGATCTTGCAGCGGTTGCCCAACCGAGTTGGTCGCCACCCATTTGTCCCTTCTACCGGCGGCGCTCATCGGTGTCGTCAGCACTGGCCTGCTCCGGTAACTTCTGCCCCCATGGCCGTTAGGACTGAGCCGATGACGCGCATGTGAGCTTATATCTGGCCAGTCTCAGTCATGGTATGCCCGCGCCTTTGAAATTCAGTGACACACGTTCAACCCGGCCCTGACCCGCTGTATGGGCAGCGGCGCCATCGAAGTCAGGAACAGTGCAGATATAGAGCGTGGTGCGGTCGGTGCCGCCGAAAGCACAGGCCAATGCACGGCGTCCCTTGCCGACCGGAACAACGTGAGTGACCTTATCGCCTTCGGCCATGCGGACGACGCCCGGTCCGGCACCAAACGAGGTGCCATCGACGGCAACAGGAACAGCCGCCCAGACGGCGCCTGTGTGATCAAGACAAATCCCATCCGGAATGCCACCGTCGGGCAATGCACCGAATACTCGCCGGTCTGACAGGGCCCCGGTCTCCGGATTGATGGTGAAGCAGGTAATGCGCATTGCCGTGCATTCAGCCACGTAGAGCGTGCGGCCATCCGGACTGACCGCCATGCCATTCGGTGACATCATCTCGGAGGCTGCGACGGTTGCAGCCCCGGCAACAGGCGCATGGATTACGTCCGTGGGGGAGGGCATGCCCGGCGCCGGTTCTGACCAGATGTCAAATCCGGGCTGGCTGACAAAGGCGTGGTCCGCCACAACGACCATGTCATTGAGTACGAAGTTGCAGAGCGCACTCAGGTCAGCATGCACCTCTGTACCGTTCCGGCCGATACGAAGTAACTTGCGCTGCTTTGATGACACAGCAATGAGATCGCCGTTGTCCAAAAAGCCGAGCCCGCCGATGAAATCGTCCGGGCTTTCATACAGCAACTCTGTGTCATCATCGGATTTCAGACGGTAAACACGTCCGGCAGCAATATCCGAAAAATAAAGGGCGCCATCATGCCAGCGCGGACACTCTGGCAGTGTCAGGCCCTTAATGACGACCTCGGGCTGTGGCAGAACAATCATTGTTTAATCCTTCGGAGTTGTGGTCTGCGAGTGCAGCCGAACACTTGGCTGTGACGCGGCTGCACCCAGGTCCACTGTCCCGCGGCTGATGCCGGACGTGAGGCTCAGATCATCAGAAGCGCTGACCGATGCCCCCATCGTGATACAGCGATGCGCCGGTGACGAAACGCGATTCATCAGAGGCCAGGTAGACAAAGGCATGTGCCGTGTCTTCCGGGTAGCTCTTGATCCCAAGGGGCGCCATGGCCACGATTGCATCCTCGGCTGCCTCCGGAGAGGCCCACAGGCCCTTGTCCGCATAATCTTCGAACGCCTCGCGCAGCAGGGGGGTAATGGTCAGCCCCGGATGCACGGAGTTCACGCGGATGCGCTTTGGTCCG
>NZ_DATBUP010000162.1:0-21599 GCF_036515995.1 Pedomonas sp.
AGCGGGTTCTGGAACGGCAGGCCTTCATCTCGCGCTTCCCACAGCTCGTTCAGAGTCTTTTTCATGGCGGCCTGCATGCGTCCCAGCACCGCCTGCCGGGTTTCCCCGCGCACGAAGCTGTAGGTTTCGGGCAGCACCGAGCCTTCGTCCGGCACGGCGACCTCACCTGCCAGCATGGGCTCGCTCATCAGCCGCTCGAACACCTGAATGGCGCTCATGCCCTCAACCACCGTGACCTGCCGCAGCAGCACCACGCCTTCCTGAAGGAGACGCAGCGCCTCAGCCGGGCTGACGCCGTGGGGCATGGCATATTCGCCCGCCTTGATGGGTTTCTCAGAGCCGAACCAGCGCACCAGACGCAGGAAGGCGCGGCTGTCCTCGATCACGCCCGCGTCCTGAAGTGTGCGGGCCGCCTTGGTGAGCGACGAGCCTTCCTCGATGAACACCACCGTGTCGTTCAGCGACGGGCCGGGTGCCGTCCAGCGGTAAGCCTGCCAGCCGAACCAGCCCGCGCCTGCAAGGCCGATTGCCAGCACGAGGCCGACCACGGAGGCGATGATCCACTTGTGCGTGCGTGTGAGCGCCATGAGACCTCTTTACCACAAACGAAACGGGGCCAGTACCCGGTACTGACCCCGTCGTTTCATTCCGGTGAACGCAAGACGGTTTACACCGCCTTGAAGATCACCGTGGCGTTGGTGCCGCCAAAGCCGAAGCTGTTGGACAGCGCCGCGCGCACCTTGCGCTCCTTGGCCACGTGCGGCACCAGATCGACGCCGAGGCAACCTTCCGACGGATTGTCGAGGTTGAGGGTCGGCGGCACGATCTGATCACGCATGGCGAGGATCGAGAAGATGGCCTCGACCGCGCCCGCAGCGCCCAGCAGGTGGCCGATGGCCGACTTGGTGGACGACATGGACACGTTGGCGATCTCGTTGCCGAACAGGCGGCGAACCGCGCCCAGCTCGATCTCGTCGCCCAGCGGCGTGGAGGTGCCGTGCGCGTTGATGTAGTCGATGTCGGACGGGGACATGCCTGCGCGCTTCAGCGCCATTTCCATGGAGCGGTAGCCGCCCGAGCCGTCCTCGGCCGGAGCCGTGACGTGGTAGGCATCGCCCGTCAGGCCGTAACCGACGATTTCGGCGTAGATCTTCGCGCCGCGGCGCTTGGCGTGCTCATATTCCTCAAGCACGACGCAGCCCGCGCCTTCACCCATCACGAAGCCGTCGCGGTCCACGTCGTAGGGACGCGAAGCCTTCTCCGGCTGATCGTTGAAGTTGGTGGACAGGGCGCGCGCCTGGGCGAAGCCGGCGATGCCCAGCGGGCAGATGGCCGATTCCGCACCGCCTGCGACCATGATGTCCGCGTCGTCCCACATGATGAGGCGGGCAGCGTCACCGATGGCGTGAGCGCCGGTGGAGCAGGCCGTGACGACCGCGTGGTTCGGGCCGCGCAGGCCGTACTTGATCGACACCTGGCCGGAGACCAGGTTGATGAGACGGCCGTGCACGAAGTGCGGAGACACCCGGCGCGGGCCGTTCTTGAACAGGTTGACCGATTCCTTCTCGATGCCCGGCAGGCCACCGATGCCCGAACCGATGAGCGTACCGGCGCGCAGGCTGGTGGCCTCGTCCAGATCGGTCAGACCGGCGTCTTCCAGCGCCTGACCGGCTGCATCGATGCCATAGACGATGAAGGGATCGACCTGGCGTTGAATCTTGTGATCCACCCGCTTGCCGGCATCAAAGGTCATGCCGGTGCCGTCGCCGCGCTTCACCTCACAGGCGATGCGGCAGGCGTAGCCTTCGGGATCGAAGATGGTGATTGGGCCGGCACCCGACTTGGATGCCAGCAGGTTCGCCCAGGTAGTGGCAACATCGCCACCCAGCGGGGTCACCATGCCCAATCCGGTCACGACGACACGACGCATGTCTCCGCCTCCTTCACTTACAAGTCCATCCGTACAGAGTGCGCGGTCGGACCATTAATAAACGAGAACGGCCCCCCATGCATGGAGGGCCGAGACTCTCACTCCGTCACGGGCAAAAGACTACCCACGAGGAATCTTACTGCGCGTTCGCCTGGATGTAGTCGATCGCGTCCTTCACGGTCAGGATCTTCTCGGCGGCGTCATCCGGAATCTCAACCCCGAATTCTTCTTCAAACGCCATGACCAGCTCGACCGTATCGAGGCTGTCCGCGCCCAGATCGTCGATGAAGCTGGCGGTCTCGGTCACCTTGGCAGCGTCCACGCCCAGGTGCTCGACAACGATCTTCTTCACGCGTTCGGCGATATCGCTCATCTCTCGTCCCTTATTCTTTAACGAGGTTGTTCCGGTGGATGGGACCCACAATCATTTGAAAGATCCTGTCCATTCGGGCTGGCACTAATCCGAGCGAAGGCTCGTGACAAGCCCAAAAAGACTTAGCTTTCAAACCGTGGTGCCACGTATAAACGCTTTCAAACGCCAAAAGGCGTTAGATCATGGCCATGCCGCCGTTCACATGCAAGGTCTGACCCGTAACGTAGGCCGCCTCGCGCGAGGCCAGATAAACGGCCGCTGCCGCGATATCCGTGCCTTCGCCCAGGCGTCCGGCCGGAATCTTCACCATCAGGGCGGACTTCTGGTCGTCGGACAGCGCATCGGTCATCGGCGAGGTAATGAACCCCGGCGCGATGCAGTTCACCGTGATGCCGCGGCTCGCCACTTCCTGCGCCAGCGCCTTGGACATGCCGATGAGGCCCGCCTTGGAGGCGGCGTAGTTCACCTGGCCCGGGTTGCCCGTCACGCCCACGATCGAGGTGATGTTGATGATGCGGCCGAAACGGGCCTTCATCATCGGCTTCACCGCGGCGCGGCTGATGCGGAATGCGGCTTCCAGATTGACCTTCAGCACCTGCTCGAAGTCTTCGTCCTTCATGCGCAGGATGAGCGTGTCACGGGTGATGCCCGCGTTGTTGATCACCACGTCCAGACCGCCCAGCGCCTCGATGGCGCTCGGCACCAGCCCCTCGACCGCCTCGGCGTCGGAGAGGTTGCACGGCAGGATCACCGGGTCGTTCGGCAGCTTGGCCGCCACCGCTTCCAGAGCTTCGCGGCGGGTGCCCGAAAGCGCCACGCGCGCGCCCTGATTGGCCAGCGCCTCGGCAATGGCGCTGCCGAGGCCGCCCGATGCGCCCGTCACGAGGGCACGCAGCCCGTCCAGCTTGAACAAAGACATTGATTCTCTCCCTAAAAAAGTACCGGCTGCGGCCTCAGAGCGTCTTCAGGAATGCCTCGACATCGTCAGGCGTCTCGACCGAAACGGTGGTCGCGTCGCGATTGATGCGCTTCACGAGGCCGGAGAGCACCTTGCCCGCGCCGCATTCGACGAAGGTGGTCACGCCGAGCCGTACCATTTCCTCGACGCTTTCGCGCCAGCGCACCGCGCCCGTTACCTGCTCGACCAGGAGGCGGCGAATCTCGTCCGGATTCGAAACCGGCGCGGCGGTCACGTTGGCCACCACCGGCACGTACGGTGCCAGAATGGTCGCCGCTTCCAGCGCCTCGGCCATCTTGTCGGCGGCGGGCTGCATCAGCGGGCAGTGGAAGGGGGCGGACACCGGCAGCAGCAGCGCACGCTTCGCGCCGCGCCCCTTGGCGATCTCGATGGCGCGCTCGACGGCGGCCTTGTGACCGGACACAACAACCTGACCCGGCGCGTTGTCGTTGGCGGCGGTGCACACCTCGCCTTGCGCGGCCTCGGCTGCCACGGCCTGCGCTTCCGGCAGATCAAGGCCGAGGAGGGCCGCCATGGCACCCTCGCCCACCGGCACGGCCGCCTGCATGGACTGGCCGCGCAACTTCAGCAGCTTTGCGGTCTGGCTCAGCTCCAGCGCGCCGCTGGCGGCCAGCGCGGAGTATTCGCCGAGGCTGTGACCGGCCACGTAGGCGGCCTTGTCGGCGAGCGACACGCCCGCGTCCTTCTCCAGCACCCGCACCACTGCCAGCGACACCGCCATGATGGCCGGCTGGGCGTTCTCGGTCAGGGTCAGCTCGTCCAGCGGCCCCTCGAACATCAGGCGGCTGAGATTTTGCTGCAGCGCCTCGTCCACTTCGCCGAATACCTCACGGGCGGTCTGGCTGGCGTCGTAAAGCGCCTTGCCCATGCCCACGGCCTGACTGCCCTGTCCCGGAAATACGAATGCCCGCACCAAGGTCTGCACTCCCTGATCTGTAAAAAATTGTCACTGTATAGTGTGTTTCAGCGTGAACACCGGGCTTATACGAAGGACCGACAGGCGGGCAAGGCTATTGGAGCAACTTTCGAGCAGGGCGGAACGCCCTGCGGTTAAGAAAGTGCGACCTGCCGGAAAACCGGCATGACCATCTTTAGGATGCTTCGTGATGAACCGACGCGCCACGCAGAGTGAAACTAAAAGGCGCTGATGCTCGTTTCTTCACGTCGTTTGGCCACGGTACGGCCACGCTTTGACGAACTTTTTGCTTTGCCTGCGTTCGACCGATGATATGTTCCCTGTTCCGGGCCTGCCATGGGTAGGTGGCTATAAACACCACCCGGGCCATACAACTGGTAATAAAATTACGTGAGGCTGCAATGTTTCGAGTTCCAACCCTAGGATTGGCTCTGGCCCTGGCGACCATCGCCCCGGTCAGCATGATCGTCACTGCCGCACCGGCTGCTGCCCAGGCCGTGAGCCAGGCGGTTGGCAAGCCGCTTCAGGATGCAATGGCCGCTGCCAAGAAGCGCCAGAGTGCACAGGCAGTTGCCAAGATCGCCGAAGCGCGCAAGGCGGCCAAGACCGACTTCGAAAAGCGCAAGGTGACCGAGGCTGCGGCCTACGTATACACCGCGACCGGCCAGTACGCGAAGGCGGCTGCCGAGCTGGAATCCATCGGCGGCACCCCGAACCAGGTGGCTCCGCTGTACTATCAGGCTGGCCAGTACCAGAAGGCCGCCCAGATCGCCTCCAAGTCCAACAGCGCTGACATGCAGCTGATCGTGGCCCAGTCCTACGTGAAGCTGAACCAGCACGCGCAGGCTGCATCCGCCTACAAGAAGCTCATCGCTGCAGGCGGCGCAAAGAAGCAGTACCTGGAAGGTCTGGCCGGTGCGCAGTACCGCTCGGGCGACAAGGCCGGCTACCTGCAGACGGTCGAGAAGCTGATCCGCGTTGATCCCTCGCCGTCCAACTGGAAGGCCCTGCTGCACAACCTGCGCGGCGAAACCATGCCCGCTGGCGCCAAGCTCGGCCTCTACATGCTGATCGACGCCACCGGCAACCTGAACTCGCAGGCCGAATTCAACGAGTTCGTCCAGCTGTCCGCCACCAACGGCGCGCCGGGCCTCGGCTATCAGGCCATGAAGGCCGGCGTCGACAAGGGCACCCTGCCGAGCGACCCGCGTACCCAGAACACCCTGCGCGGCGTTGAAACCCGCGCCAAGCAGGCTCAGGCGCAGGTTGCCAAGCTGGCCGCCTCCAAGACCCCGGCTGACCTGATCACCGCCGGCAAGACCTACTACGGCCTCGGCCAGTACGACGTCGCCGCCGCCACCTTCGCCAAGGCCGGCAACACGCCGGAAGCCCTGCTGATGAAGGGCATCTCGCAGGTGCGCGCCGGTCAGGGCGCTGCCGCCAAGGCAACCCTCGCCTCGGTGAAGGGCGCGGGCTACGAGGACGTGGCATCGCTGTGGTCGCTGTACTCCAGCACCAAGAAGGCTGCCTGATTTAGCCTTGCGTTTCGGCCGCAGTTGCGGCATGAACCCGACCAACATGGCGGGGAGCCTTACCCGGCTCTCCGCCATGCCTTTTTTTCCCGCAGCCAGCCGGAGGGGTGCCCGGATTGCCCGGCGCCAGCGATCGGCAGAAGAGGAGAGCCACACATGCCGTTCTACGAGCATGTCTTTCTGGCCCGTCAGGACCTCGCGACCGCACAGGTCGATGGTATGGCCGACCAGTTCACCAAGATTGTTGAGGCCGGTGGTGGCAAGGTCACCAAGACCGAGTACTGGGGCCTCAAGACCATTGCCTACCGCATTCGCAAGAATCGCAAGGCCCACTACGTCATGTTCAACATCGAAGCCCCCGCTGCGGCCGTTGCCGAGCTGGAGCGCAACGTTGCTCTGAACGAAGACGTGCTGCGTTACATGACCATCCGCGTTGACGAGCTGGAAGCCGGCCCGTCGGCAATGATGCGCAAGCATGACCGCGAACGCGGCGACCGTGGTGATCGCGGTGACCGTGGCGATCGCGGCGATCGTGGTGAACGTGGCGAACGGGGTGAGCGCGGCGAACGTCGCGGTCCCCGTCACTAAGGAGGTCCTGAGCAATGGCAAAACCGTTTTTCCGCCGTCGGAAGAGCTGCCCGTTCTCGGGTAAGAACGCGCCGAAGATCGATTACAAGGACATCCGTCTGCTGGGTGGCTTCGTTTCGGAGCGCGGCAAGATCGTTCCTTCGCGCATCACCGCCGTTTCGACCAAGAAGCAGCGCGAGCTGGCTCGCGCCATCAAGCGCGCACGCCACATCGGCCTGCTGCCGTTCCTGGTCCAGTAAGGAGGCGCTGTCATGGATCTTATCCTTCTGGAACGGGTCGAGAAGCTTGGCGGCATCGGCGACATCGTATCGGTGAAGCCGGGTTACGCCCGCAACTTCCTCCTGCCGAAGCGCAAGGCGCTCCGTGCCACCGAAGAAAACAAGCGTGTTTTCGAGGCACAGCGCGCCCAGATCGAGGCTGATAACCAGAAGCGCCGCGAGGCTGCTACTGAACAGGCCACCAAGGTCGCCGGCAAGTCCGTCGTCCTGATCCGTCAGGCAGGCAACACCGGCCTGCTGTACGGTTCGGTCTCCAGCCGCGACATCGCTGAAGTTCTGTCCGAAGTCTCCGGCGTGGCGATTGCCAAGAGCCAGGTGATTCTGGACCGTCCGATCAAGGCTCTGGGCCTGCACACCGTGCGCGTCGCCCTGCACGCCGAGGTCAGCGAGAACGTTACCGTCAACGTCGCCCGCTCTGCCGACGAAGCCGAGCTTCAGGCCAAGGGCGTGGACGTGACCAAGGAAGCGGAAGAAGAGGAAGAAGCTCCGGCGGAAGTCGAAGCTGAAGCCGCTGCTGACGCGACCGAGGCCGACGAGGCAACCGAAGCCTAAGCTTCGAGAAGCCTTCCAAGGTTAGAGAAACGCCGTCCGGTCCGCCGGGCGGCGTTTTTCGTTGGGATGGATGTGTTGTTTCCCGGTCATCCGCACAAAAAATGTGAACGACGACCTCGCCCCCAACTTATAACCCAGGCCTTTGATCTATACCCTCTGATATACCATATGCTCAGAGGGAAGGGCTGCGCCTTGAAGTGGTCAAGCAAAGTCCTGCTGGATGCGTTCATCGCGACCGTCGTCGGCTGCTTCCTCGGGGGCATCCTGTTTGCCTTGTACATCCGTCGGCACACATTCGATGCCGGCCTTCCGGTCGAAAGCCTGCTGGCCCTCGCGCAGACCAGCATTGCATACACGCTCTTCACCCTGCCCTTCTCGCTCTTCTTCGCCCTCTGGCTGACCATACCCGTCGCCTTTGGCATAGCCTCGCTCGAGCGCAGCACGGGTCACCCGCCCCGCCTGCTGTTTCAGCTGCTGCTGCCCGTTGGCCTGTCCGCCCTCCTCATCCTCCCGCCTCTGCTGACGCTCCAGACGCAGCAGGCCGACGCATCCGGCCTTCAGGAGGACCCGGCCGCCAGAAAGGCGCTGCTGGACATGCAGGGCAGCTTTCTCCTTGCCGTCTTCTTTGGCTCGCACATTCTGCTGCATGGCGGGGCCACAACCATCGTCTTCCATCTGCTGCGCAAGCGGCGCCTCAGCCAGACCCGCGACTCCATCCCTCCGCCAATACCCGCTGCGGCCACAGGACAGGATGGCTGACCAGCTTCACGGGCGCTTTACGCCCTGCCCCGTTACGCTGCCGACACTCAATGGAACATACCATGAACATCGATCGTTAATTCCTGCGGGTTCGTCGCATTCATCGAGGCGAGGCGCTTTCGTTTCCCGTCGCAACCGTGTAGGTTCCCGAGTCCAATGGCACTGGTTCCTGTACCCTCTCCGTCGTCGCAAGACGCCATGGCAAGCGTCAGCCTTCCCCACAACCTGGAGGCTGAACAGGCGCTGCTGGGCGCCATGCTCATCGACAACCGCCTCGTCGAAGACGTGCAGATCAAGCTGCGCGCCGAGCACTTCTATGAAGAACTGCATGGCCGCATCTACTCTGCCATCCTGCGCACGGTGGACCGCAACCTCGTCGCCAACCCGGTCACGCTGAAGCCTTTGTTCGAGAAGGATCAGGCCATGGCCGAGCTGGGCGGCCCGGCCTATCTCGCCACGCTGGCGGCCAACACGGCGGCGCTGTTCGGCGCGCGTGACTTTGCCCAGCAGATCTATGACTTCGCCGTGCTGCGCGAACTGATTCGCGTCGGCCGTGGCATGGTCGAGCAGGCGATCGACACCAGCCGCGATCTCGATCCCCAAGCCCAGATCCAGGAGGCGGAAGTCTCCCTCTACAAGGTGGCCGAGCAGGGCGAAATTTCCGGCGGCATGAAGGAATTCCGCGACGCCACCCGCGTCGCCGTCGAGACCATCGAGAAGGCGTACAAATCCGGCGGCCACCTGTCCGGCATTACCACCGGCCTGACCGGCCTCAACGAGAAGATGGGCGGCCTTCACAACTCCGACCTTATCATCCTCGCCGGCCGTCCGGGTATGGGTAAGACCGCGCTTGCCACCAACATGGCCTTCGCCGCCGCCCAGCGCGCCCGGCTGGACCTGTCGCAGGGCATCCCGCTGGACAAGTCCGCCGGTGCCGCCTGCGCCTTCTTCAGCCTCGAAATGTCGGCCGACCAGCTGGCCACCCGTATTCTCGCCGAGGAAAGCGGCGTATCGGGTGAACTGCTGCGTATGGGCAAGATCAACGAGCAGCAGTTCCTCCGCCTCGCCCGCGCTGCGCAGGAGCTGGAAGACCTGCCGCTCTACATCGACGACACGCCCGGCCTCACCATCGCCGCCATGCGCACCCGCGCCCGCCGTCTCAAGCGCCAGAAGGGCATCGGCCTCATCGTGGTCGACTACCTTCAGCTGCTGCAAGGCTCCGGCAAGGGCGGCGAGGCCAACCGCGTGCAGGAACTCTCCGAGATCACCCGTGGCCTCAAGACGCTGGCAAAGGAGCTGCACGTCCCGGTGATCGCGCTCTCCCAGCTGTCCCGTCAGGTGGAAAACCGCGAAGACAAGCGCCCCCAGCTGTCCGACCTTCGCGAATCCGGCTCGATCGAGCAGGACGCCGACATCGTGCTCTTCGTCTACCGCGACGAATACTACCACGCCCAGAAGAAGCCCGAGGAAGGCTCTGACAAGTTCATCCAGTGGATGGAAAAGGGCGAGCGCATCCGCGGCCGCGCCGAAGTCATCGTCGCCAAGCAGCGTCACGGTGCCACCGGCATCGTCAACGTGCACTTCCACAAGGAGACCACCAAGTTCTCCGACATTGCGGAAGACGATCACCTGCCCGAGCAGTTCTGATTTTTATACTTTGCAGGGGCCTTGTCCCCTGCATCCCATCCGTTTTCAAAGAGCCGTGTCGTGCACCAGGGGCGCGGCCCTTTTCTTTCAGCCTTGCCTTGCATGCCCCAGACCTGTCCGTGGCACGGCCCAGAAAGCCCCTGTCTTCTCCCCGATTTCCAGCAGCCTCCCGAACCGCAACCGCTCAAAAAAAGGGAGTGCAGAGGGACAAGTCCCTCTGCAAAAAGGAGAAAATATCACTCTGGAATATTTCCCGGCCAGCGCGCAGCCTGTAGCTGATCCATGCGTTCCCGCGAGTCAGAGGGCCACCCCTGTCTTGCAGGCCCTCTGGAAAGGCAAGGTTCGCCATGAGCGAAACACGCCACATCAGGCACCGCCTCATTGCCCTGATCTCCGTTTGCGCTGCGGCGCTCCTCAGTGCCAGCACCGCGCCGACCGGCAGCCCCGACGTGTCGCCGGATGCCCTTGCCGTGCTCGACCCTACGGCGCAGATGCGCCAGCTGTGCGGCGGAGCCGGTGCGGGCGGCGAAAGCCTGCGCACCCGCCTGAAGGCGGCCATGGCGTTTGCCCGCACGGCGCAGGCGCGGGAGCCGAAGAGCGACGCGCCCGAGGCCCCGCCCGTGCTTCTGCCGGGCCTTGCCTCGGTGCATTACCCCATCACCACCTTCAATCCGGAAGCGCAGCGGTATTTCGATCAGGGGCTGGCCCTCACCTACGGCTTCAACCATGCCGAGGCGATCCGTTACTTCCGCGAGGCCCAGCGGCTCGACCCCGCCTGCGCCATGTGCTGGTGGGGCGAGGCCTTTGCCCACGGGCCCAACATCAACGCGCCCATGGACCCGGCCGTCAACGCCCGCGCCGTTACGGCCGCCCGTCAGGCCAATGCGCTTGTTGGGCCCGCCCAACCCGCCGAGCAGGCGCTGATCCGCGCCATTGCCGTGCGTTATGCGCCGGACACCCCGCCCGAGCAGCGCGCCGCGCTGGATCAGGCGTTCGCCACCCAGATGCTGGCCGCAGCTTCGCAGTTCCCGCAGGATGATACTCTCGCCGTCCTCGCCGCCGAGTCCGTCATGGACACCCAGCCGTGGGACTACTGGCAGGCGGACAAGCGCACCCCCAAGGGGCGCATGGGGGAGGCAATCGCCCTCATTGAGACCGTGCTCGCCCGCAACCCGGAGCACCCGCAGGCGGATCACCTCTACATCCACCTCATGGAAGCGTCAGACCACGCCCAAAAGGCCGAGCGCTATGCGGACATTCTGGCCGGG
This sequence comes from Pedomonas sp., assembly GCF_036515995.1. Classification (NCBI taxonomy): domain Bacteria; kingdom Pseudomonadati; phylum Pseudomonadota; class Alphaproteobacteria; order Sphingomonadales; family Pedomonadaceae; genus Pedomonas; species Pedomonas sp. Next base: position 10,823 of record NZ_DATBUP010000162.1, read on the forward strand.
CGGCCCATTCCGGCCGCCGGGCACATGATCCACATGCCGGGCCACCTGTATTACCGCGTCGGCCGCTATGGAGACGCCATGCGCGTCAATGTGGATGCCGCCGCCACGGACGAGACTTTCCTCAAGACCTCCAGCGAGTCCGGCATCTACCGCTTTGGCTATTACCCCCATAACGTTCACTTCCTGGTCACCTCGGCGCAGATGGCGGGAGACATGAACACCGCCGTCTCGCAGGCGCGCAAGCTCTCGGCCATTCTCAACACGGACGTCTCGGCCGCCATGCCGTGGGTGCAGCCGGTCAACGCCGCGCCCTATCTGGCCTATGCCCAGTTCGCCAAACCGGCGGACATTCTGGCCCTTGAAGCACCGGACGCTCGCCTGCCCTACGTCACCGGCATGTGGCACTACGCCCGCGCCGTCGCCTACGCGCAAAACCGGAACCGTGAGGGCGTGGCGCAGGAAATCGCCGCGATCCGCCGCATCCGCGAGACCACCGACTTCAAGCCGATGATCGACCAGCTCGTCCCCGCGCCGGACCTCCTCCGCCTCGCCGAGATCACCGCCGAGGCCCGCCTTGCCACTGCACTGGGAGAGAAACAGCAGGCCGTTTCACTGTACCGGCAGGCCGCCGCCATCGAGGACACCATCCGCTATATGGAGCCGCCGTTCTGGTATTACCCGGTGCGCCAGTCCCTCGGGGCCGCGCTCTACACCGCTGGAGACTATGACGGCGCGCGCCAAGCCTTCCTCGAAGCCCTCGCTCAGGCCCCCAACAACGGCTGGGCCCTCTACGGCCTCATGACCACCCAGCACGCCATGGGCGACACCCAGGGCGCAAAGGCCACCGAAGCCGCCTTCGAACGTGCCTGGATGGGCGACCCGCGCTGGCTCACCATGCAGCGGCTGTAACCATCTGTCTGGTTTGAAAGATTCCCTTGCAGGACGGTCTTGACCCTCCTGCACCTCGCTTCCGCTTTCAGGGCTGCGTTTCCGGCCCGCACCTTCGCCCCGTAAGCGGGGCAACCTGTGAGAGGCGCTGACCTTTGAAAAATAAAGGGTTGGCAATCCCCACGGGCTCAACCTCCAACGCCTTCAGGAAGCCGACCTTGTTGCAGAAGCGTGTCGAAAATACTTACAAATTAACCAGAATCTCTTCTCTGCATCGCCCCCGGAACGGCCAAAATCCGCCAGATTCTAAGCTTGGCACATTGCTTGCTACTAGTCAGGCAAAGGGAGGTCTGGTCTCCCTCTAATCTGAGAGAGCGCCATGAAAGCATTGCTGAGCGTCGCCGCCATCGCGGCGTCTGTGTTGACCGCGGCCCCCGCGAGTGCCGTCATTCTGGGGTTTGACGATATTTCCACGGATTACGAGGCGGTCGTTCCAAATGGGTACGGTGGCTTTAATTGGAGCAATTTCCTACTTGTACACAAGGACCTGTTCCCGGGTTCCGGTTATGATCACGGCACCGTCTCGGGTGACTTTACGGCTGTTAACGGTTGGTCCAACCCCGCGTCAATTACAGTGGATTCCGGTACGTTTTCCTTTGAGAGCGCTTGGTTCACCGGGGCATGGGACGTGATGACCCTGACAATCGAGGGTTTCACGGATCACGACAACGTAGCCGATTTTACAGCCAGCTTCGAATGGGGCACTGACATGCCCTACCATTTCGAGGCTGGGTGGAATGGCTTGCAACGCTTGACTATTTCCGCGACGACAATTGCCAGCGATGTTCCCACTTGGGTTGCAATTGATGATCTGGAAATCAACTTAGATCAGACGACCGAAGTGCCGGAGCCGCTGACCATCGGCCTGCTCGGCATGGGCCTGCTGGGCGTTGCCGGTGCCCGCCGCCGTCGCCGCACAGCCTGAGCGGGCTGGCTGCCAGACCATCGGCACAGCAAGCAAAAAAGGCGGCCCCTAGGGTCGCCTTTTTTGCATTACACAAGCTTGCCAAGCCGGCAGACACAGGGGCCGACACCGTGCTTGGCCCTCTTAATTCACCGAACAGAGAAGGGTCGCGCCCCTCGAGAAGAAACTGCTCCTTTAAATCAAAAGGGGATTAGCAGGGGATGATCCATCCCCTTGCAAGACAAACCTGAATCCTCGCCCCGCCCCCTGAGAACCCGCCGCCCTACTCCTCCGCGTCGGCCAGCACTTCCGTGCGCGGCAGGGTGCCATTCACGGCAACGGCGATGGACGGCGGCGCGGTGATCGGCGCATCGCCATCGCCGCCAGTGCCCTGACTATCGCCGAAACCATCGCCAATACCATCGCCGGTGAACCGAAGATCGCGGCCACGCCGGTCCGGCTGGCGCACCGCCTGCTCGGAGGGCTCCAGCGCCACCAGCGTCTCGGCCTGGCTTTCGAACTGAAGTTCGCCGAACTTGCGCGCCTGCGGCAGCACGTTGCGCTCCAGGCTGCCGACGAAGCCGTTGTACTTCTTCACCACCATGTCCACGGCCTTGCCCAGATCGGCCACGTGGCCGCCCATCACACGCATGCGCTGGTACAGCTCCTTGCCCATCTGGCCGATCTGCTCGGCCTGCTCCGCCAGTTTCTCCTGCTGCCACACGTGGCTGACCGTGCGGGCGATAGCGATGAGGTTGGTGGGCGTCGCCAGCAGCACGCGCCGCTCGAACGCGAAGTCCCAAAGGTCCGGGTCCACCTCCAGCGCGGCAGTGACGAAATGCTCGCCCGGCACGAACATTACCACGAAGTCCGCCGCCTTGCCGAACTGCCGCCAGTATTCCTTGCGGCCCAGCTGGTCCGCATGGGTCTTGAGCGCCTTGGCGTGGGAGATCAGGTGCGCGTGACGCGTCCCCTCATCCGTTGCCTCGGCCGCGTCCAGAAACGCCACCAGCGAGGTCTTGGCGTCCACGATCAGCTGACGGCCGCCAGGCAGGTTGATGATGGCATCCGGGCGCAGCGCGCCGTCATCCCCCAGCCCCACATGCACCTCGGTCTGGAAATCGACGTAGGCCGACAGGCCCGCCATCTCCAGCACGTTGCGCAGCTGCTGCTCGCCCCAGCGGCCCCGCGCCTTGGGGCCGGACTTGAGCGCATGCACCAGCTTCTGCGTCTCCGCCCGCAGCTGGCCCTGATCGTTGAGCATGGACTCGATCTGCTGCTTGAGGCTGCCATAGGCCTCCACCCGCGCCTTCTCCACCTCGCCCATGCCCTTCTCGTAGCGGGCGAGCGTGTCCTTCACCGGGTTCAGCAGCGCTTCCAGTTCCGCACGGGTCTTGGCGAGGTCTGCCGACGAGCCCTCGCGGTGACGCTTCATCGTCTCCTCGGCCATGCGCAGGAACTGCGCCTCGTTCTGGCGCAGAGCCGTCGAGGCCAGCGCCTCGAAATCCTTCTGGAGCTGGCCGCGCACCTCGGTCAGCTGCGCGATCTGGGCGTTGATGGCCTGCTCACGCTCCTTGGCCTGCGCTTCGATGGCCGCCAGACGGGTCTGCAGCGCCTCGCGCTGGCCGCGCTCGTGGGCCAGCGTGTCCCGCACCGAGTCCAGCTCCGTCAGCAGCTCTTCAGCCCGCTCGTCCGCCGACCGGGCGCCCGCCAGCGCCTCGGCCAGCTGCACCTGCACGCTGGCAACCGTCTGGGCCACGCGGTCCTTCTCGGCGCGCACGTCCGCCAGTTCGGCCCGCACCGAATCGCGCTCTTCCCGCAGCCGGGCCTGTTCGGCGCGCAGGACCTCGCGCTCGGTGAACAGGCTGTCCCGTTCGCCGCGCACGGCATCCCGCTCACCCCTCGCCGCGTCCCTCTCCTGCGAGAGCAACGCCGTCGAACGGCCCCACAGCAGCCATGCGGCCACCGCACCCAATGCCACCCCGAGGAGCAGCCCTATGATCGCGTCCAAGAACATACGCCGAACATATGCGATATGATCGGCTGTAGGAAAGCCCCCAAAACGAAGCTTATGGTCGAATAGTCAGAACAGCCTGCGGACGCTTGGGTTTTCACCCGAGCAAGCTCCCACCCTATGCCACCGCCCGTGCAGCGGCTATCTTTCCGGGATGATACACATCAGGGCAGCAACGGAGCGTGATGCCTGCGGTCTGCCGGAGATAGAACGGAGCGCCGGAGCCGTCTTCCGCACATGGGCCGGACTGGAGTGGATTGCCGATGACGCGGTGCAGTCCCCGGACCAGCACCGCGCCCTGGTTGCGCACGGTGTTGCGCTGGTCGCAGAAGTGCAGGCGGGCGAGATCGCCGGCTTTCTCAACGGGGAACTCGCGCCAGATGCCCTGCATATCTGGCAGGTCGCGGTGCGCCATGATCAACAAGGGCGCGGCATCGGGCAACGGCTGATGGAAGCCGTGCAGCCCCTCGCCTTGCAGCGCGGTGTGAATTCCTTGACTTTAACGACGTTCCGAGACGTGCCGTGGAACGAGCCCTACTACCAGCGGCTCGGCTTTCGCACCCTTCAGGAGGGCGAACTGAACCAGCGGCTCAAGGGCATTCTGGCACGCGAGGCGCAGGCCGGGCTACCGGTTGAACAGCGCTGCGCAATGAGGAAGTCCCTTTAAGCACGCAAAAGGGCCGCGCCCTTGGGTGAAGGACACGGCCCTTTGAAACTTCAGGGGGATTGTTAAGGGGGTTACAGACCCCCTTAACGTCCAGTCCCGAAAAGGAGCATCAAGCCCGCAGGACAGCACCCACCTTGCCCGCCGCCGCGACGATCTTGGCCGAGATGGCCTCCAGATCCGCATCGGTGAACGAGGTTGCGCCCGGTTGCAGGGTCACGGCCAGCGCCACGGACTTGTGGCCTTCCTCCATGCCTTGGCCGGCGAACACGTCGAACACCTCGACGTTGGTAATCGCCTGCTTTTCTGCGCCGCGCACGGCTTGCACCAGCTTTCCGGCTTCCACCTCGGCCTTCACCACGAAGGCGAAGTCGCGGGAGACGGACATCAGGTCGGACGGCGCGTACTTCGGCCGCGCGCGCTTCACGGCCTTCGGCTGCGGAATGGCGTCGAGGTAGATCTCGACGGCAACCACCGTGCCCTTGATGTCCAGCGCCTTGGCAACCTTGGGGTGCAGCTCGCCAAAGTGGGCGATCGGGTTGCGCGGGTCGAGGCGCAGCGTGCCCGAGCGGCCCGGATGGAACCACGACGGCGCATCCACGGTCACCTGCAGGCGGTCAACCGGCGCACCGGCGGCCTCCAGCACGGCGAGCGCCTCGGCCTTGGCGTCATACACGTCAAAGCCGGCGGCCTTTGCGCCCCAGTGGCGGCCCTGCTTCTCGCCGGTGGCCACGAGAGCCAGCGTCGGCTTCTCGCCTTCCTTCAGGTAGCGCTTGCCCACCTCGAACAGGCGGATGGAAGTTGCCCCGCGCGCCTTGTTGCGGCCGGCCGCCGCGATCAGGCCCGGCAGCAGGCTGGTGCGCATCACTGCCAGATCGGCCGAGATCGGGTTGTCCAGCGTGAACGCACCGCCACCAAAGGGTTCAGCCTCGGCGGGTGCGATGAAGCTCCACGTCACCGCTTCCTGGAAGCCGCGGCTGGCGGCAGCGCGGCGGGCGCGGCGCTGGCGCAGCTGCATCGGGGTCGCGGTCGGGCGGGCAACGCCTTCGGCGCGCGGCAGCGGGGTGGACGGGATCTTGTCATACCCCACCAGACGCAGCACTTCCTCGACGATGTCGGCGGAAGCATCCACATCCTTGCGCCAGGACGGCACGCGGATGGTCCAGCCTTCCGCGCCCTTCCCTTCCACGGTGAAGCCGAGGCGGGTCAGCACCGCTTCCTGCTCGGCCTCGTCAACCGGCACGCCGCCCAGCGACCCGGTGCGGGATGGCTGGTAGACCACGGTCTTGTCGAACGCCGGAACTTCGCCTGCCTTGGTCACGGTGGAGGCCTCGCCGCCGCACAGGTCCAGCACCATGCGGGTGGCCAGCTCCATGCCGGGCTCGATGAACGCCGGGTCGATGCCGCGCTCGAAACGGGCGCGTGCATCCGAGGTGAGGCCAAGCTTGCGGCCCGTCACGCCGATGCGAACCGGGTCGAACGCCGCGCACTCGATTACCACGTCGGTGGTCGCTTCCGTGCAGCCCGACTCCTCGCCGCCCATGATGCCGCCAAGGCCGTGGGCCTTCGCGTCGTCCGCAATCACCACCATGCCCTCTTCAAGGGTGTAGGTCTTGCCGTTCAACGCCAGCAGCTCTTCGCCCGGCTTGGCCGAGCGCGCCGTCAGGCCGCCCGTCAGCTTGGCGAGATCATAGACATGCAGCGGCCGGCCCCGGTCGATCATGATGTACTGGGTGATGTCCACCAGCGCCGAGATGGGGCGCAGGCCGATGGCGTTGAGGCGGCGCGACAGCCATTCCGGGCTGGGGCCGTTCTTCACGCCGCGCACCAGGCGGCCGAGGAACACCGGACAGCCATCCGCATCTTCCACGCGGATCGGCACCGGGTTCTCGAACGCGCCCGCAACCGCTTCCACGGCCGGGGTCTTGAGCGTGCCAAGGCCGGCCGCGGCCAGATCACGCGCCACGCCAGCGACGCCCAGGCAGTCCTGCCGGTTCGGGGTGATGGCGATCTCGATGACGGGGTCGTCAATGCCCAGCCACTCGGCATAGGGCGTGCCGACCGGCGCGTCTGCCGACAGGTCGAGAATACCGTCGCTTTCCTCCGATAGCTCCAGCTCCCGGCCCGAGCACATCATGCCGCCGCTTTCGACGCCGCGAATGGCGGAGAGCTTCAGGGTCACGTCCAGTCCCGGCACGTAGGCGCCCGGAGGGCCGAACACGGCCTTCATGCCGGCGCGCGCGTTCGGTGCACCGCACACCACCTGCACGGGCTCGCCCTTGCCGATGTCCACCTTGCACACGCGCAGCTTGTCTGCGTTCGGATGCTTCTCGGCTTCCAGCACGTGGGCGATCACGAACGGGGCCAGCTTGTCCGCCGGGTTCTCGACGCCTTCCACTTCCAGACCCAGCCGCACGAGGGCGGTGGTGATCTCTTCAAGCGAAGCGGTAGTATCGAGGTGGTCTTTCAGCCACGAAAGGGTGAATTTCATGCGCCCACTCCTCCCGACAGCGTCGGGACGTCAAGGAAACTGAAGCCATAGTGCTTGAGCCAGCGAAGGTCTGCGTCGAAGAAGGCGCGCAGGTCGGTCATGCCGTACTTGAGCATGGCGAGACGGTCGATGCCGCAGCCGAAGGCGAAGCCCTGCCATTCCCTCGGGTCCAGGCCGCAGTATTCCAGCACGCGGTCATTGACCATGCCGCAGCCCAGAATCTCCAGCCAGTCCGTGCCCTGGCCAACCTTCAGCTCGCCATTGCCCCACTGGCACTGCACGTCCACCTCGGCCGAAGGCTCGGTGAACGGGAAGTAGCTCGGGCGGAAGCGCATGGTCACGTCATCCACCTCGAAGAAGGCCTTCACGAAGGTCTCCAGCGTCCACTTCAGGTGGCCCATGTGGATGCCCTTGCCGATCACCAGCCCTTCCACCTGATGGAACATCGGGGTGTGGGTGGCGTCGCTGTCCGAGCGGTACACGCGGCCCGGCGCGATGATGCGGATGATGTCCTGATCGCCCTCCGCCTTCAGCTTGCCGCCCTTCAGCTGCTCGGCCACGTCCACCATGGTGCGCACCTGCACCGGCGAGGTGTGGGTGCGCAGCACCAGCCGCTCACCCTTCTCGTCCTCGGGGAAGTAGAAGGTGTCGTGCATGGCGCGGGCCGGGTGCTCCGGCGGAATGTTCAGCGCGGTGAAGTTGTGCCAGTCGGTCTCGATCTCGGGGCCTTCGGCAACCGCAAAGCCCAGATCGGCGAAGATCTCTGTCAGCTCGTCCATCACCTGCGAAATCGGGTGGATCGAGCCGCGCGGGGCCGTCACCGGCATCAGGGTCACGTCGCTGCGCTCGGCGGCAAGGCGGGCGTTCAGCGCCGCCTCTTCCATCTCGGCCTTGCGATCGGCCAGCAGGTTGGTCACGCGCTCGCGCAGGCCGTTGAACTGCGGGCCTTTTTCCTGCCGTTCCTCTGGCGAAAGCTTGCCAAGGGTTTTCAGAAGCGCGGTGATGCTGCCCGACTTTCCGAGCGCCTTCACCCGCACGTCTTCAATGTCCTGAAGCGTTGCGGCCGCGCTGATGGCAGCCGTCAGTTCCGCTTCCAGTGCTGTAATATCGGTCATTGAATTCCTGCCGAAGCGATGAAGCTTGATCCCGGGCGCGTTGCCCCGCCCGTCGAAGCGCCTTCCATAAGGCAAAAGCAGCCCTGAGCGCAAACATGCAGGCAGGCGCTCCGGGCAGAATAGCCTGAAAACACAAAAGGGGCCTCTTTCGAGACCCCTTCTGCGTATCCGGTAGATCGGAAGGTTTAGGCCAGAGCGGCCTGAGCCTTCTGAACCAGAGCCTTGAAGCTCTCCGGCTCGCGCACTGCGATGTCGGCCAGAACCTTGCGGTCCAGTTCGATGCCGGCCTTGTTCAGACCGTTGATGAACTGACCATAGGTGAAACCGAGTTCGCGGCAGCCAGCGTTGATGCGCTGGATCCACAGAGCGCGGAAGTTGCGCTTCTTGGCCTTGCGGTCGCGGTAGGCGTACTGGCCGGCCTTTTCGACGGCCTGACGAGCAACCTTGATGGTATTTTTGCGACGGCCGTAATAGCCCTTCGCCTGTTCAAGAACCCGCTTGTGGCGAGCGCGGGCAGTAACGCCCCTCTTCACACGTGCCATGACAGATCTCCTTCGCTAGCCTTATGCGAGCCCGTAGGGCGCCCACTTCTTGATCGTGCGTGCGCTTGCGTCCGCAATCACCGCGGTGCCGCGGTTCTGACGGATCTGCTTCGTCGTACGCTTGATCATGCCGTGGCGCTTACCGACCTGGCCGTGCTTGATCTTGCCGGTGGCGGTGAGCTTGAAGCGTTTCTTAACGCCGCTCTTCGTCTTCAGCTTGGGCATTTTGCCTACCTCCTTATGCGGCCCTGAAAGCCGCTCCGGTTGCATTCCGGAACGCCACGGCAGCCCATATGAGCCGGGCGTTCCACTCGAAGGACGGGGCTATACACGCCGCCCCCATGAAAGGCAAGGCCAAGTCAGCCCTCCCCTTGCGTTTTCGCAACAGCCTGATTGCCTTATAAAGCAACAGGCTCACCCCTCGCCGCCCTGAGCCCCCCAGAAGATGACCCAAGTCTCGAAATCCGGCGAGAAGTCGTGAAACCTGTGCTCGGCCCCGGCTCGAACGAACAGCACGTCCCCCGCCCTCACCGGCACCCGTTCGCCTTCGTTGACGAACCAGCCGGAACCCTGGCGGATGATGTACAACTCGTCCTGTGCATGGGGCTGCTGGGTGTCGGGCCCACGTGGAGCGAACAGTTCCACGCTCATCGTGCCATGGGCAAGGGCCGTCACGAACGGCTGCGCCGAGGAGCCCAGCCGCTCCTGCAACGCCTCAAGCCCTACATGCCATGGTTGGTCCGCCATGCCTGCTCCCTTCCCTTCCACCTCGGATCCGGCGCAAGGAAAGCAGAGACACGGGTGCGGAACAAGCCGCCTGAACCTCTATGAGCTTGAAAGCAAACCGGCCGGAACAGCCGATGACCTGGGGCATGGGCTGGTTGTGAAGGCAGGGGTACTGGACCCCTGCGAAAATCAACCGCCTCGGATAACAGCGAGCGCTGACTGCCGCAGGCCTGCCGACGATGCGGCTGGGTCAACGACGGCGCTGGCCACCGCGCATCGGCGGGCGCGGACCCATCGGAGCGCTCGAATCCTTGTGGCGATAGATTAGGCGACCCTTGTCCAGATCGTACGGAGACATTTCAACCGTAACGCGGTCACCCGCCAGGGTCTTGATGCGGTTCTTCTTCATCTTGCCAGCGGTATAGGCAATGATGATGTGACCCGACTCAAGCTGCACCCGGAAGCGGGCGTCAGGCAGAACCTCCAGCACAACGCCCTCGAAGGGAATCATTTCTTCTTTGGCCATGGCCGGACTCTCCTTTCACTACAAACGCCTTGAACGGCTTGTGGCCGAGAAAAATTCGCCGCCGTGAAACGCACGGCGGCGTCAAGAGGGGGCGACCCGAAGGTCGCCCGATTTGCCGCAAGGCCGGTTAGCCCGGCTTGCATGGCAGACCAACTGGGTTAGTCGGCTGCAACCAGATTCACGGCAGAAGACTTGCGCGAGCGCGGGTCGGTCTGCACTTCGAATTCAATCTTCTGGCCTTCAACCAGGCTGCGCATGCCGGCGCGCTCAACGGCAGTGGCGTGCACGAACACGTCCGCACCGCCCTCTTCCGGCTGAATGAAGCCGTAGCCCTTGGTGCCATTATACCACTTTACGGTACCAATAGTCATAAGTCGTCCTTTCGAAAGAAGCTCGATAACAAGAACCCGGAGCGCAACAACGCGACTCTTTCAGGCCGGTCAGAATGAATGAGGAGACAAATCAAACACGCACCCAACCTAGCTGGGCGCGACGTGGATAATCATCTGGGCCAAGCTACCAGCCACCCGGCTATGCCTGTCAAATGCGGCATTGGCAAGACAATACCGACTCGGCAACGTCCTTCATTCATGGGGTTTAGGTATGCACAGCGATTAAGCCTGCCTTTCCCCAAGGGGCTGACCGAAACTGAACTCTACCACACCCCCATCCGGGTCGAACACACCGCAATAGGTGCCAACGGGAAAAGGATCGTAATGCACCGGCCAGGCCAGAATACCGTCCGCCCGCGCCCGATCTGCGATTGCCTCCACCGCCGCTTCGCTGTCCAGCGCAATGCCAAGATGGGAAAAGTCGCCCGAGGACTGCGCCGGCCGTGATCCGCCCG
>NZ_DATBUP010000163.1:0-1918 GCF_036515995.1 Pedomonas sp.
GCACCTCCAGCGGGCGCATCAGGCACTTCAAGGCGGGCGACCGCAGGAAGCGCAGCAGCTTTGCCAAGCCGTTCTAAAGGCCAAGCCGTTGCAACCGGATGCGATGCACCTGCTTGGCCTTGCGCTGAAGGCCATCGGAGATCGGGATGGGGCACTACAGGCACTGCAGGGCTCTCTTCAGGTCCGCCCGCACCAACCTCAGCTGCTGAACAATCTGGGCAATCTGCTCTCCGACATGGGGCGTACCGATGAGGCGCTTGCCGCCTATCGGCAGGCACTCGGACAAGAGCCGCGGTTTCTCGATGCCTGGATCAACTATGGTCTGACCGCCATGGCGACGGGACAGAGCGCCGAAGCCATCCATGCTCTCACACAGGCCACGCAAGTCAATCCCAACAGCTCCAAGGCGTGGATGTCGCTGGGCAGCGCGTATCGCAAGGCCGAGCGGCTTGACGATGCAGTTCTGGCCCTGCGCAAGTCGCTTCAGCTGGCACCCAACAACGGCCGCTGCTGGCTCAACCTGGGTGTCGCCCTTCGACTGAACGGCGAGCCTGACGCGGCGCTTGAATGCTTTGCCAAGGCCGAACAGGCTGGCTTTACCGGGCCGGAACTGGCGGACGGGCGCGCCAGCGTCCTGCTGGACCAGGGACGCACCGCGGATGGCATCAGCGTGTACCGGCAGATCAGCCAGGCCACGCCGACCTATGCTGCCGCTCACACCGCCCTCGCCAAGCTGATCTGGGAACAGAAGCTGGCCGAAGACCCCACAGCCAGCATGCGCAAGGCGCTGGCTGAACATCCGAGAGATGCCGCGCTCTGGCAGGCGCTGTTTGGCATCCTGCTGCCAATGGAGCGGTGGGATGATACCGTCGCCGCCATCGGCGAGGCACGTAGCACTCTGGGCGATCTTTCGCTGCTCGATTATGTCGAGGCCATGGCCCGCGACGGTCTTGGCGAGGGTGAGCGCACATCCTTGCTGTTCGAGAGAACCATCGCGGCCCGGCCAACGGATGAAAATGCCCGCGCCGCTTACGCCCGCCATCTGCTACGGCTGAAGAAGCCTGACGCTGCCGCTCTTCAGGCGGAAGAGGCCGCACGCATCAACCCGGACAGTCAGTTCGCCTGGGCCTATCTCGGCACCGCCTGGCGCCTGCTGGATGATCCGCGTGAGCACTGGCTGCATGATTACGAGCGCCTGGTCATGCCGCTGGAGCTGGACGTTCCTGACGGCGTTGGCGATCTGCCATCCTTTGCCGCCATGATAGAGGCCGCGCTGCTGCCGCTGCATCGCAGTGTTCAGCATCCGCTCGACCAGAGTCTGCGCGGCGGCACGCAAACGGAAGGCTCGCTGTTCGTTCGCAAGGATCCGGTAATTCAGACGGTCAAGCGCCAGATTGAAAATGCGATCGGTGAATATGTGCGGCGTCTGCCGGATGATTCGTCCCACCCCCTCCTGCGGCGCAAGTCAGAGCGGGTGCGCTTCACCGGTTCGTGGTCCGTCCGGCTGCGCGGCGGCGGCGGGCACCATGTAAACCACCTACATTCCATGGGGTGGATCAGTTCGGCCTTCTATGTTCAGCTTCCCGCCTGCATGGGCACTGAGGCCAGTGTATCCAATGCCGGCTGGATCCAGTTCGGCGAGCCGCCGGTCGAGCTCGGCCTTGGTCTGCCGCCGCGCCGGGTGGTGAAGCCGGAAGTGGGACGGCTCGTGCTCTTCCCGTCCTACACTTGGCACGGCACGGTGCCGTTTGAAGACGACGGCACCCGCACGACCATTGCCTTCGACGCTGTGCCCGTCGCCTGACCTGAATTTCCCTGCACTATTGAACGAGCTGCAAGCTGCGTCCGCGGCAGGCTACTGCGCGTCGCTCGCTGTCATCGCCCTTGTCCTGTCCCCAAAAAAAGAGTGGCGGGGGGT
>NZ_DATBUP010000164.1:0-15307 GCF_036515995.1 Pedomonas sp.
ATGAGGGTAGATTTGCCCGCATTGGGGCGGCCTACCACCGCCAGCTTCAGCGGCGCGGCGGCCACTTCCTCAGGCGTCGGCTCGGCCTGCGTCTCTTCCTCAAACGCATCTTCGGGCGGCAACCCCACGTGCTTGACGATGGCCTGATACAGGTCCGCCATGCCCTCGCCGTGCTCGGCGGAGATGGCGATGGGCTCGCCCAGACCCAGCGCGAAGGCTTCATAGAAGCCCGCCTCGGCCATCCGGCTCTCAGCCTTGTTGGCCAGAAGCAGCACCGGCTTGTCCTGCGCCCGCAGCCAGTCGGCGAAGTGCCGGTCCAGCGGCGTCAGTCCGGCGCGGGCGTCGATCACCATCAGCGCCAGATCGGCGGTGTCGAGCGCGGCCTCGGTCTGGGCGCGCATGCGCCCGGCCAGCGAAGTCGCCTCCGCCTCTTCCAGCCCGGCCGTATCGACAATGGTGAACTCAAGGTCGAACAGCGAGCCGTCGCCTTCGCGCCGGTCGCGCGTGACGCCGGGCGTGTCATCGACAAGCGCCAGCCTTTTGCCAACCAGTCGGTTGAACAGGGTAGACTTGCCGACGTTCGGGCGGCCAATGATGACAATCGTGGGTTTGTGACGCTCTTGCATGGCCCTGTGCTTAACCGGGCGCAGCCACAAGAGCAATCACGCCCATTCAGCGAAACGCAGTAATTCGCCCGTCGTTCGTCATGATGTAGAGGTTATTGTTCGCAACCACCGGCGGCAGGTAGCTGCCCTCACCCAGTTTCTCGACCGAGATCAGCTCGCCCGTATAGGGGGAAGCTGTCGCGACGAAGCCGTTGGACGAGGTGAGAATCAGCCGGTCGCCCGCCAGAACGGGGCCGTTCCAGGTCACCAGACCCTTCTGGTCCTCCACGTCCGTGTAGCGCTGCAGCTGGGTCAGCCAGCGCACGCGGCCCTCGCCGCGGGTCAGGCAGACCAGCTCGCCCTCGTTGGTGACGGTATAGACGAAGTCGCCCGCCACCCACGGCGTCTGCACGCCGCCAAGGTTGACTTCCCAGATGCGCTGGCCGGTGGTCAGTTCCAGCGAGACCATGCGCCCGCCGTTGCCGATGGCGAACACGCGGCCACGATCGATGACCGGGGAGGCGTCGATGTCCAGCAGCGAACCGATGGCGGTGGTGCGGCCCGTGCGGGTCAGCAGCTCCTGCCAGGTCACGCGGCCGTTCTCGACGCGCAGCGCGGTCAGCTCGCCCGAGGAGTAGCCCACCACCAGCGTGTCGGCGGAAACCGCCGGAGCGCCGGTGCCGAGGATGCTGGCGTTCTCGACGATGCCGGTGGCATCCCACTGCACCTCGCCGTTCTCCGCATTGAGCGCGAACAGCTGGTTGTCGAAGGTCACGACGAAAGCCCGGCCGCCGACGAACGTCGGTGCGCCGCGGAACGGAGACTGCAGGTCCACCTGCCACAGCTTCTCGCCGTCCTGCGCGTTCAGCGCCGCAACGAAGCCATAGCCCGAAGTCACCACCAGCTTGCCGTTGTCGTAGGCAACGCCGCCGCCGAAGGCGAGGCGCTTGCTCTCCTTGCGCGGCAGGGTCACGCTCCACAGCTTGCGGCCGGTGTCGGCGTCCAGCGCCTGCACGGTCGCCTCGGTGTCGATGGTGAACAGCTTGCCGTCCGCCACGATGGGCGCGGCCAGCAGATAGGCGGTGCGGCTGGTGCCCTTGCCCACCGAAACCGACCACGCCTTGTTCAGCGTGCCCGGCAGGGCGAGGTGGTGCATGGCCTTGGCCGGAGCGCCGCCCGGCTGTGCCCAGTTCGGGTTGGCCAGCGGTGCGGGCAGCGTCACCTTCAGGTCGGCGATGGCCGGATCGGTTTCCAGCTGCTGCTCGAACGCCAGCACGGGAATGCGCTCGCCCGGCAGGCGATTCTTGTCCTTGTTGCCGCCGCCGCTGCAAGCGGCCAGCGCCGCCAGGGCGACAAGCGAAACGGTGGTACGAATGAACTGCATCAATTGGACTCCGGCTCGGCGGTCTTGTCGGCGGCCGGCGCAGCAGGGGGCGCTGCGGGAGCGGCGGCGGGCGCATCGGTCTGCGCGGCGGCATCGGTTTCGGCGTCGGCGGCCTTGCCGTCAGCCGCTTTGGCAGCAGCAGCGGCGGCCTCTGCTTCCGTTTCCGGCAGCATGGAGGTCATCTGCGAGGCCCGGGCGCGCAGGGAGGGCGAAACCTCCGCATTGCCCGCAATGGCTTCGAACAGGGCGCGGGCCAGCTGCGGCTGGCCGGAATCGAGGTAGGCGACGGCCAGCAGCTCACCGGCCGGACCGAACCAGGGCGTGCCGTCCTGCGCCAGCGGCTTCAGCTTCTCGATGGCCTGCTCGGGCGTCAGGGCGTCGTACTGCAGCTGCACGGCGCGGAAGCCGGCCAGCTGGCGGAACGGCTCGGCGAGGGAGTTGTCCGCCGCAATCGCCTCATAGGCACTGATCGCCTTTTCCGTCTCGTTGGCGCGCACGAACTGGGAGGCCTCGGCCAGGCGCGCCAGTGCCTTGATGCCGTCCGTGCCTTCACCGGCCAGTGCCTGCAACTCCGGCAGGGCCTTGTCGGTCTCGCCCGCGTTCAGCAGCTGAACCGCGCGGGCCAGCCGGTCTGACTGCTGATCGACGGCTTCCTTGCGCTGCTCCGCCCAGTACAGAAAGGCAGCCAGCGCGATCAGGAACGCGCCGATGGCAATGAGCATCCAGCGGCCATAGCGCCGCCACAGGTTCGCCAGCTGGTCGCGGCGGAGGTCTTCGTCCACCTCGCGCAGAAAGGCTTCGCCTTGATCGCCCGTTTGGTCCTTGGCCACGCGTGTCCCCTGATCTCAAGAATATTCCGTTGCAGATTAGTAGCGGCTCGTCACTTTCGCGCAAGCGATTCAGCAGGGATCTGGTACAGGTTGTCTTCGCCGGGGAACGACCGGTCGCGCACGGCCTCCGCATAGGCTTTGGCGGCCCCTTCGATCTGCTCGGCCAGATTGTGGAAGCGGCGAACGAAGCGCGGCACCCGGTCGAATAGCCCCAGCATGTCCTCCGCCACCAGCACCTGCCCATCGCACGCCGCGCTCGCGCCGATTCCAATCGTCACGGCCGAAATCGCGTTGGTGATCTCCACCGCCAGCGGCTCGACGACGCCCTCGATCACCACCGAGAATGCGCCTGCATCCGAAATCGCCTTGGCATCGCGCAGAATCTTCGCCTGCTCGGCCTCAGACTTGCCGCGTGCGCCATAGCCGCCCAGCGCGTTGACCGCCTGCGGCGTCAGGCCCACGTGGCCCACCACCGGAATGCCTCGCTCAACGAGGAACCGCACGGTCGGGGCCATGGCCTCGCCGCCTTCCAGCTTCACGCCCGCCGCGCCGGTTTCCTTCAGCACGCGCGCCGCCGTCGCGAACGCCTGCTCCGGGCTCGCCTCGTAGCTGCCGAACGGCAGGTCGATGATGACCACCGAATGATACGAGCCGCGCACCACCGCCGCGCCGTGGTTGATCATCATCTCCAGCGTCACCGGCACGGTGGAGGGCAGTCCGTAGATCACCTGTCCAAGGCTGTCGCCCACCAGCAGCATGTCGCAATGCGGGTCGAAAAGCTGGGCATACCGCGCCGTGTAGGCGGTCAGCATCACCACCGGCTCCTTGCCCTTGCGCGCGGCGATCGCCGGCACCGACAGCCGCCGCATCGGCGCCGGCGTCGGGTTGGCGCGCGAGGTCGAGGTATCGAGGGTGTAGGTCGTGGACATGCTTTACTCCCGTTGTCCGCTTACGGCCGACGGGTAGCGATACCCCACTCGGCCGATCGGGGCCACACCCTTAGCGTCTGTAGGCCGTTCACCTCAAGGCTGGCGGGCGTAAACTTGCTGCCCGTTAATGAAGGTGTAGCGCACCTGCGCCAGCCTGCGGATGTCCTCCGCCGGGTCGCCGTCCACCATCAGAAAGGTCGCAATATCGCCAACCCGAAGCACACCTTCAATCCACCAGGTTAGCTCCCAGTCCCTTGGAACTTTGTAAGGCCCCTTAAACGTCATCGCTGGGTTTTTGGTGAGAGAGGCAAGAATCTGCTGGAAGCTGAGGCCTGCCGCCTGCATGGCCAGATACTCGTTTGTAGGATCATATTCGGGCATATAACCCGCATCCGTGCCGAACAGGATGCGCCCGCCCGCCTTGGCGAAGGACCGCACCTGTTGGGCGCTGACCTCACGGAAGTGCTTGGCCATTGCGTCGTCGCCGGTCTTGGCGGCTTCGTAGTCCCACAGTGCTAAAGTCGGCACCAGCGCCATATTCGCCGCCACCATGCGCTTTACCAGCGCGTCATCCCATGGCCCGCCGATGGGCGCAGTATGCAGTAATACATCCACGCCGCCCTCCAAAGCCAACTCAACACCCTCCCGATTGGTGGGATGTGCCAACACCAGCTTGTCAAGTGAATGAGCCTTGCTAGTAACGGCCTGTATCGTCTCGAGTGGCATGGCCGGGTATGGCTTCTCTTCGGTCAGCGAGACGGTCATTAACTTAAGAACATTAGCCCCAAGTTCTATCCATGCGCCGGCAGCCACTCGCCCTTCCATGGCACCCTCGAGTTCAACGAACTTGACGTCCTTAGCGTAAAATGGCGTGCCGTTGGGCGGCACAAACGGCACGTATGCGCTCAATATGGCGGGCCCCGTGAAGGCCTGTGCCTTGAGCGCTTTTTGAATCGGCACGGTACTGCGGGGGTCCGAACCGGTATCGATCAAAGCCACGAAACCATAGCGGACAAACATTTCGTCCAGTTGCGATTCCCAATAAAAATCTTCGTTAATCTGCTCGGGCACATTTGCCAGGTGCGGGTCCATCAAATGGATATGAGAATTCCAGAAGCCGGACAGGATGGCCGCGCCCTCGCACGGGGTGACGGTCAGGCCCTCGGGAACCTGCACCGCGGCATCCGGTCCCATCGCGGCAATCTCGCCATTCTTAACGACCAGCGTCCCGCCTCTGATCGGCGGAAGATCGGCATCATGGTAGATGATACATCCTGTAAACGCCTCGTTCACAATTGAAGGATGACTGGCCCATGAGCTTGCCATACCGAACGGCAGCAGTGCGGCCGTCAGCACCGCCTGCCGTACAGTGCTTAATCCTTTGAACTTCACTCTTGCCGCCCCTCTCTGGCACCCCACGCAACACAGCCTAGCACTAACGCACGAGTAAAGCTGCTTTAGTTGAATGCCACCTTCCTTCCTGCTCTGATATGCTAAGGCACGCTCATGATGTTCGATTTGCAAGACAAGCTGGCCCTCGTCACCGGCGCAAGCCGGGGTCTGGGCTTCGAGATGGCGCGCGGGCTTTATCAGGCAGGCGCGCGGGTCATCCTGCACGGGCGGGACCGGGCGGCGCTGGAAGCCGCCGCCGCCGCGCTCGATCCTTCGGGCGAGCGGGTTCATCCATGGTGCATGGATCTGGCTGATCTGAACGGCTTCGAGGCTTCCGTGGAAAGCCTCCTCGCCGCCCATGGCCCGGTCGGGATTCTGGTGAACAACGCGGGCGTCCGCGCTCGCGGGAAGCTGGAAGACTTGCCCCTCACCGACGTTCAGGGGCTCATCAACGTCGATCTGATCGCCCCTCTCCACCTCTCCCGCCTTGTGGCCCGGCACATGCAGCCGGGCGGGCGCATCATCAACATCACCTCGATTGCGGGCATGATCGCCCGGTCGGGCGACGCCGCCTACACCGCCGCCAAGGGCGGGCTCGCCGGGCTGACCAAGGCGCTGGCCGCCGAACTCGGCGAGCGGGGCATCACCGTCAACGCCGTCGCCCCCGGTTTCTTCGCCACCGAAGCCAACGCCGAGATGGTGGCCGATGAAACCCTCAACGCCTGGCTCGGCAAGCGCACGTCCCTCGGCCGCTGGGGAGAGCCAAGGGAAATCGCGGGCGCGGTCGTCTTCCTCGCCTCGCCCGCCGCGTCCTACATCACCGGCCACCTGCTGCCGGTGGACGGCGGATACCTGTCGCACTTCTGAGGGGCTGCCGCCTTACGCCTTGTGACGGATGAGCGCCGCCATCGCCAGTTGGCCCAGCACCAGCAGGTCCGGCAGGGTGGCGCCATCCCGGGCCTGCACCGCCATGCCCTGCAGCACGGCCGTCACATACTGCGCCAGCCCGGCGGCGTACGTCTCCGGGCGCAACTGCCCCTCCGCCACGCCGCGCGCGATCCGCGCCTCGAACAGCCTCACCCGCTCGTGGCGCAGGGTTGCCACGTGGCGCGCCACCTCCACGCTCTCCACCGCGCAGCCGGTCAGCGCCGTTGCCACCATGCACCCCTTGGGCCGGCCGGGCCTGGTGTAGGCCTGCGCGGCCTCCAGAAACATCCGCTCGAAGGCATCCAGAACGTCCGCTTCCCGCGCCAGCGCGGCGCAGAGGAACCCCGCAACCTCGGTTTCGAACCAGTCCAGCGCTTCGGCATAAAGCCGGGCCTTTGACTGGAAGGCGGCATAAAGGCTCTGCGGGGATATCCCCATCGCCTCGGTCAGGTCCGCGATGGACGCGCCCTCATATCCCAGCTGCCAGAAGGTCTCCGCCGCAATCGCCAGCGCGGCGGCGCGATTGAACGCCCTCGGCCGCCCCGGACCTCGTCCGGAAGAGCCTTTTCCGGGCGCCTCAGCAATTTCCATAACGCTCACTCTGTAATTCGGAACGCCCCGTAAATTCGGGATCGTTCACTCCGGAATTAACAATGAGCGTCCGGCATTACCACAATGAGCGTTCCATATGCGGACAAATCTTGTGGATAAGTCCTTTGCCACCGCTCACACCCGCCAGAAGTCCGCCGCGCCTTCCGGCAGCGTGGCAAGCACCCGGTCGAACCGCCTCGCATCCACGTGGCGGCGCAGCGCCTCCGCCACATCGCGGATGCAGGTCTCCGGCGCGAGGTTGTGATCCCGGCGCAGGGCTTGAGCCTCCCGCGTCATCTCTGCGCGGGAGCCGAAGGGGCGCTGCGGCTCCTCCACATCCCAGTCATCAATGAAGATCGCCCGCAACAGGGGTGGCAGCACAGCGGCAAAGCGGATGGCATCCTTCAGGCTCAGCCGACGCCGGAAGACCTGAAAGACGCCCTGCACCATCGTATAGGTGGGGTTGCGGGTGGCGAGGCCGGAGACATCCCGCGCGTCCCGCAGAAACGCCTCAAACGCGTCCCCCGCGTGTTGAAGCTCCATCGGAATGGTCATGACCTCCCCCTTGCGCACTGTCTGGCTGGGGAGACCATAGCACCGCACCACTCAGCCGAGGAACGCTCTTACCTGCGCCGCCGCGTTCTGCCAGTCGAGGCCCCGCTGGGTCAGCCATGCATCATCGTAGTAGGTGGTGGCGTAGCGCTCGCCGCCATCGCACAGCAGGGTGACGATGCTGCCGGTCTCGCCCTTTGCGCACATCTCGTCGGCAAGGATCATGCAGGCCCACAGGTTGGTACCGGTCGAGCCGCCCACGCGCCGCCCCAGTGTGTCTGACAGCGCCCGCATCGCGCCGATGCTTTCGGCATCCTCCACCGCCATCATCCGGTCGATGACACCGCGCACGAAGCTAGGCTCCACGCGCGGCCGCCCTATGCCCTCGATGCACGAGCAGCAGCCTTCCGGCAGCAGCGTGACGTCAGGGTCGGCATAGTGGCGATGGAAGACGGAGTGAACCGGGTCCGCCACGCACAGGCGGGTGGCATGGCGGCGATAGCGGATGAACCGGCCGATGGTGGCCGAGGTGCCGCCCGTGCCCGCGCCGCTCACCACCCAGGCGGGAATGGGGTGCTCTTCCTGCGCCATCTGAGCAAAGATGCTCTCGGCGATGTTGTTGTTGCCGCGCCAGTCGGTTGCGCGCTCGGCATAGGTGAACTGGTCGATGTAATGCCCGCCCGTCTCCGCCGCCAGCCGCTGGGCGACGTCATAGACCGTGCGCGGGTCGTCCACTGTGTGGATCTCCCCGCCTTGAAACCGGATCGCGTCCAGCTTGGGCTCGGCGGTGGAAGCCGGCACCACCGCAATGAAGCGCAGGCCCAGCATGCGGGCGAAGTAGGCTTCCGAGACCGCCGTCGAGCCCGAAGACGCTTCGATCACGCAGGTGTCCGGCCCGATCCACTCGTTGCACAGCGCATACAGGAACAGGGAGCGCGCCAGCCGGTGCTTGAGGCTGCCGGTCGGGTGAGAGCTTTCGTCTTTCAGGTACAGCGTAATGCCGGGGTGGTTCGGCAGCGGCATCCGGATCAGATGAGTGTCGGCAGAGCGGTTGTAATCCGCCTCAATCTTGCGGATTGCCTCTTGCAGCCACGCGCGGGACGTCATTGGAGCACCTCAACTCTATCCAATACGCCCTGCTTATACCGCCAAGCCACGCTTCTGAAACAAAATTGCCGCCTGTCCTGGTCAGAGGTGCTTCACCTCAAGCGTGCCGCCCCACTTGTCGTTCAGGTAGTCGCACACGAACTGCCGGTGGCAGTGATGCGGCTTAGCCTCGGCGCAGAGCAGGCAGGAGCCGTTGAACAGCGCGGGCTTGAGCTTCTTCTCGATCTGCCGCTCGGCCATCAAACCGAGAAACCGCTCGCGGAAGACCCGCCAGTCGTTCTTCTTCTTCCTGAAGTCGGACATAATCTCTTCGGTCGGGGCCAACAGCGGCTCATGCACGTAGTCTACATCGCACAGCGCACGCAGGAAGTAGGCCAGATCGTCCGCCTTGGCGAACCCGGCCAGTTGCGAGGTGTTGTGCAGCCGCACGTCCACCACCTTGCCGACTCCGGACTCCCGGATGCGCCCGAAGAAATGCTCGGCGCTGGACTGGGTGAACCCGATGGTCGCAACCCTGATCTTCATGGCATCTTCCCCGTGCTGCCTTATCCGCTAGAAACGCAACAGGCGGCGAAGCTGTCCGCTTACGCCGCCTGCAACGGTTTACCTGCTGTCAGGTGTGAGGGATCAGCCTCACTCCCACTCGATCGTTCCCGGCGGCTTCGAGGTGTAGTCGTAGACCACGCGGTTGATGCCCTTCACCTCGTTGACGATGCGGGTCGCCACCCGAGACAGGAACGCTGCATCGAACGGGTAGATGTCGGCGGTCATGCCGTCGGTCGAGGTCACGGCGCGCAGGGCGCACACGCTGTCGTAGGTGCGGCTGTCGCCCATCACGCCCACGGTCTTGACCGGCAGCAGCACGGCAAAGGCCTGCCAGATGGCGTCATAGAGGCCCGCCTTGCGGATTTCCTCAAGATAGATGGCGTCCGCCTTGCGCAGGATATCGCAGCGCTCCTTGGTCACCTCGCCCGGAATGCGGATCGCAAGACCCGGCCCCGGGAACGGATGGCGGCCAACAAACTGCTCCGGTAGGCCCAGCTCACGGCCCAGCTCGCGCACTTCGTCCTTGAACAACTCGCGCAGCGGCTCGACCAGCTTCAGCTTCATGAAGTCTGGCAGGCCACCCACGTTGTGGTGCGACTTGATGGTCACGGACGGACCGCCGGTGAAGGAGACGCTCTCGATCACGTCCGGGTACAGCGTACCCTGCGCGAGGAACTCGGCGCCCTCGATCTTCTTGGCTTCTGCATCGAACACGTCGATGAACGCCTTGCCGATGAACTTGCGCTTGGCTTCCGGATCGGTCACGCCCGCAAGACCGCCAAGGAACATGTCCTCAGCGCTCACGTGGATCAGCGGAATATGGTAGTGCTCGCGGAACAGGCTGACGACCTGCTCGGCCTCGCCCGAGCGCATCAGGCCGTGATCCACAAACACGCAGGTCAGCTGGTCGCCGATGGCTTCGTGAATGAGAACGGCAGCTACCGCCGAGTCGACACCGCCCGACAGGCCGCAGATCACCTTGCCCGAACCGACCTGTTCGCGGATCTCGGCCTTCTTGGTCTCGCGGAAGGAAGCCATGGTCCAGGTGCCCTCGCACCCGGCAATGTGCCGCACGAAGTTGCAGATCAGCTTCGCGCCGTCCGGCGTGTGCGCCACTTCCGGGTGGAACTGCACCGCGTAGATGCGCTTCTCGTCGTTGGCGATGGCGGCGTAGGGCGCGCCCTCGGTCACGGCGACCGCACGGAAGCCTTCCGGCAGGCTGTCCACACGGTCACCGTGGGACATCCAAACCTGATGCTTCTCGCCCTTCTTCCAGAGGCCGTTGAACAGGCTGCAGTCGTCCACGATCTCGATGAACGCGCGGCCGAACTCCCGGTGGTCGGACGGCGTGACCGACCCGCCCAGCTGGGCACAGATGGTTTGCTCGCCGTAGCAGATGCCCATGATGGGCAGGCCCGAGGCGAACACCGCTTCCGGCGCGCGGGGGGTGGACACTTCCGTCACCGACGCGGGGCCGCCGGAGAGGATGATTCCCTTCGGCTTCAGGCGGGCCAGAGCGGCCTCCCCCTGATGGAAGGGAACGACTTCGGAATAGACCCCGGCCTCGCGCACGCGACGCGCAATCAGCTGCGTCACCTGGCTGCCGAAATCGAGGATGAGAATGGTTTCATTGGGCTGCATGACGGGCATTTAGCGGCGCTCGTGCCCCAAGTCCAGTGCGCCCGAACGCATGGCAGGCGTTACTTTGAAGCAGGCCTCCCCAAGCCGGCCATAAAAGCCGCTGGGCGGAGAACATCGCGCCAAAAGAAAAGGGCGGCCCCGAAGGACCGCCCCATTCCCGAAATCGGCTCGTGCTTGAAAGCGCTTATTCAGCAGCTTCCAGCTCGGCGTCCTGCTCAGCGGTCGGGCCGCTGTCCTGGCCCTTCGCCGAGACGTCGCGATCGACGAACTCGATGATTGCCATCGGAGCGGCGTCGGAAGCGCGCAGGCCGGCCTTCAGAACGCGGATGTAACCACCGTTACGCTCTGCGTAGCGCGGGCCCAGCACGTCGAACAGCTTCTCGACCTGCTTCAGGTCGGCCAGACGGGCAATGGCGAGACGACGGTTGGCGAGGCCACCGTGCTTTGCCAGGGTCACCAGTTTCTCAACGTACGGACGCAGTTCGCGTGCCTTCGCCAGGGTGGTGGTGATCTGCTCGTGCTTGATCAGGGCAGCAGCCATGTTCTTGAACATAGCAGCGCGGTGGCTGGAAGTACGGCCGAGCTTACGGCCAGCAACGCCATGACGCATTGGTCTCTCTCCGTTTGTTCGCGGGGCCGTGTGAGGTACCCCGGACCAGGCCTGGCGGGATCAGGCCCATTTCTTGTTTCATGTGCCCCGCTTGCGGAAAGGCCGGCTCCAACCTGAGGCTGGCATGCCGGCCGTCCCTGTATCTGCTGCCCGACGCCTTAGCCCTTCAGGGCTTCCGCGTCCAGCTGGATCAGTATTCCTGTTCCAGCTTCTTGGCGAGATCTTCGATGTTCTCCGGCGGCCAGCCAGGGATTTCCATGCCGAGGCGCAGGCCCATGCTGGCAAGGACTTCCTTGATCTCGTTGAGCGACTTGCGGCCGAAGTTCGGCGTGCGCAGCATCTCGGCTTCGGTCTTCTGGACCAGATCGCCGATGTAGATGATGTTGTCGTTCTTGAGGCAGTTGGCCGAACGGACCGACAGCTCCAGCTCGTCCACCTTCTTGAGGAGGTACTTGTTGAGAGTCGGCTTCTCTTCTTCCGGCTTCGCGGCAACAGCCTTCGGCTCTTCGAAGTTGATGAAGAGCTGCAGCTGGTCCTGAAGGATACGGGCGGCATAGGCCACTGCATCTTCCGGAGTCACCGTGCCGTCGGTTTCAACGGTCATGGTGAGCTTGTCGTAGTCCAGTTCCTGGCCGACGCGGGTGTTCTCGACCTTGTACGCCACCTGGCGCACCGGCGAGTACAGGGCATCGATCGGAATGAGGCCGATCGGCGCGTCAACCGGACGGTTGGCGGCGGCCGGGACATAGCCCTTGCCGGTTTCCACCGTCAGTTCCATGTTGAGCGTCGCGCCCTGGTCCAGCGTGCAGATCACCAGATCCGGGTTCATGATCTCGACGTTGGCGACCGCCGTGATCTGGCCAGCCTTGACCTCGCCCGGGCCGGTTGCAGTCAGGTGCAGGCGCTTGGTGCCTTCCTGCTGAACCTTAACGGCAAGCTGTTTCACGTTCAGGACGATGTCCGTCACGTCTTCGCGAACGCCGGGGATGGAGGAGAACTCGTGCAGAACGCCGTCAATACGGAGCGCCGTTACAGCAGCGCCCTGGAGCGACGACAGCAGCACCCGACGAAGCGAATTGCCGAGAGTCAGACCGAAGCCACGCTCGAGCGGTTCGGCAACGAAGGTCACCTTGCGAGCCGCATCGACAGCTTCTTTGACTTCGAGCTTGTTGGGCTTCTTCAGCTCCTGCCAGTTCTTTGCGATCACGGGTGCACCCCTTAGCTCTTAATATCTCAAGCGGCCGACGCCATCGCCGGCCGCTCCCTGCAAGCTCAACAGTCGCCGCGGATTAGACGCGGCGGCGCTTCGGCGGACGGCAGCCGTTGTGCGGAATCGGCGTCACGTCGCGGATCGAAGTGATGGTGAAACCAACGGCCTGAAGCGCGCGCAGAGCCGATTCGCGGCCCGAACCCGGACCACGCACCATGACGTCCAGAACCCGAACGCCGTGCTCCTGGGCCTTGCGGCCTGCGTCTTCGGCGGCAACCTGAGCGGCATACGGGGTCGACTTGCGCGAACCCTTGAAGCCCATCATGCCCGAGGACGACCATGCGATCGCGTTGCCCTGGGCATCGGTGATCGTGATCATGGTGTTGTTGAAGGAGGCGTTCACATGTGCGACGCCGTTGGTGATGTTCTTCCGCTCGCGGCGCTTAACGCGGGTGGTATCACGTGCCATTCTATAAATCCTTTACGGCCAGCTTACTTCTTCTTGCCGGCGATCGGCTTCGCCTTACCCTTGCGGGTGCGGGCATTCGTGTGAGTGCGCTGACCGCGGACCGGCAGGCCCTTACGGTGACGCAGACCACGGTAGCAAGCCAGGTCCATCAGACGCTTGATGTTCATTGCGACTTGGCGGCGAAGGTCACCTTCCACCGTGTAGCCAGCATCGATAATTTCACGGATCTGGAGAATTTCCGAGTCGGACAACTCGTTCACGCGGCGCTCCCGCGGAAACTTCATCTTCTCGCAGATCTCCTTGGCCTTTGCAGGGCCAATGCCGTGGATGTAGGTCAACGCGATCTCGACCCGCTTGTTGGTCGGAATGTTGACACCTGCAATACGCGCCACGTTTGATCTCCTCGTTCAACCCCGTCTGCGGGGCCATCACCCGCGTTGGGCACGCGTTAAGTTTTTGTCAAGCCGATTCGGGAAGGCGGGGATTATAGGAAGGCACCAGCCCCCGTCAATCACGGAATCGATTCAGTTCTTACCATTCAAGATCGTTACGATCTCGGAATAGACATCGTCTATGTCCGCCATCCCGTCGATCTCACGCAGAAGGCCCTTCTCCCGATAGTAGTTCGAGATCGGAGCAGTCTTCTCACGGTACTCAGCCATACGCTTGCGTACCGTCTCTTCGTTATCGTCAGGCCGCCGCTTGAACTCGGTCGATGCGCACGAATCGCAGACGCCCGGAGTCACCGGCTGCTTGAACTTGTCGTGGTAGCCCGCGCCGCACTTGGAGCAGGAGAAGCGGCCGGTGACGCGCTCAACCAGCGCATCCTCGTCCACCGCCAGCTCGATGACGTGCGCGAGCGTCAGACCCTTGGTTGCCAGCATGGCATCCAGGGCATCCGCCTGCGCAGTCGTGCGCGGGAAACCGTCAAAAATCACGCCTGCCTTGGTGTCCGGCTGCTCCAGCCGGTCGGCGATCAGCGCGACGATGATATCGTCCGACACCAGTTGCCCGGCGTCCATCACGGCCTTGGCCTGCAGCCCGACCGGCGTCCCGGCGGCGACTGCTGCGCGCAGCATGTCGCCGGTCGAGAGCTGAACCATGCCACGCTCAGCCTGAAGGCGCTGAGCCTGAGTGCCCTTGCCGGCACCCGGCGGCCCAAGAAGGATGATGTTCACTTACTTACGCCCCCCGCGCAGCTTGGCCTTCTTGATCAGCCCTTCGTACTGATGGGCGAGCATATGGCCGTGAACTTGCGCAACCGTATCCATCGTCACGTTGACGACAATGAGCAAGCTGGTGCCGCCGAAGTAGAAGCCGACGCCCATCTCGGCGATCAGCCATTCCGGCAACAGACAGATGATGGTCAGGTACGCTGCGCCGACAACCGTGATACGGGTCAGCACATGGTCAAGATATTCGGCGGTCCGTTGGCCCGGACGGATGCCCGGAATAAAGCCACCGTAGCGCTTCAGGTTGTCTGCGGTCTCCTCCGGGTTGAACACAACCGCGGTGTAGAAGAAGCAGAAGAAGATGATGCCGGCGGCATACAGCGCCATGTACAGCGGCTGACCGTGACCAAGCATGGTCGTGATGGTCTGGAACCAGCTGTTGCTGGAGCCCGCACCGAACTGGGCCAGCGTCAGCGGCAGCATGAGCAGCGACGAGGCGAAGATCGGCGGGATGACGCCCGCAGTGTTCAGCTTCAGCGGCAGGTGCGACGTGTCGCCCTGGAACATCTTGTTGCCCACCTGGCGCTTCGGATACTGAATCAAGATCCTGCGCTGGGCGCGTTCCATGAAGACGATCCCGTAGACCACCACAATGGCCATCACGAAGATGGCAATGATGGTGAACGGAGACATTGCGCCAGTACGGCCAAGCTCGAACAGCTGGGCAATCGCACCGGGCAGAGCCGCCACGATACCGGCCATGATGATGAGAGAAATACCGTTGCCGATGCCACGGCTGGTGATCTGCTCGCCCAGCCACATCAGGAACAGCGTACCGCCAATCAGAGTGATGACGGTGGAAATCCGGAAGAACCAGCCCGGATCGATCACGGCCGAGATGCCTTGGCTTGCGCCCATGCTCTCGAGACCGATCGCGATGCTGTAACCCTGCACAGCCGTCAGGGCCACCGTACCGATACGGGTGTACTGGTTAATCTTCTTGCGCCCGCTCTCGCCTTCCTTCTTCAAAGCCGCCATGGAGGGCGACAGGGAGGTGAGCAGCTGAACGATGATCGACGCCGTGATGTACGGCATGATGTTCAGCGCAATGATCGACATGCGCTCCAGAGCGCCGCCAGAGAACAGGTTGAGCATGCCAAGCATGCCGCCTGCGTGCTGCTGGTACAGCTGCTCTAGAGCCACAGGATCGATTCCGGGCAGCGGCACGAACGTGCAGAGCCGGAAGATGATCAGCGCACCCAGTGTGAA
Source organism: Pedomonas sp. (assembly GCF_036515995.1). Lineage (NCBI taxonomy): Bacteria > Pseudomonadati > Pseudomonadota > Alphaproteobacteria > Sphingomonadales > Pedomonadaceae > Pedomonas > Pedomonas sp. The sequence continues at coordinate 15,235 of NZ_DATBUP010000164.1, forward strand.
CCAGATGCGCTGCTTCAGCTCAGTCGCCTTCGAGAAGGCGCCAAAGTTGATATTTGCCGCCAGTTGCTCGGCT
>NZ_DATBUP010000165.1:0-20573 GCF_036515995.1 Pedomonas sp.
CCTGCGCTGAGGCTGCGGCTCGTTCGGCGGCTCCGGCTGGGCGAGCGCGGGCACGGCTCCCGCGCAGCCCGCCGCGAGGAGGGCCGCCCTGACCAGCGACGCAGCAACAGCACCCATCACCCCCTCCCCTACTGGTCGGCAAGGGTGAAGGCGACGATGGCATCGCCCAGATCGGTGCCGAAGGTGCCGTGCCCGCCCGCGGCCACCACCACCATCTGGCGGTTGTCGGCAGCGCGGTAGGTCATGGGCGTGGCCTGCCCGCCCGCGGGCAGCCGGCCTTCCCACAGCAGCTTGCCGGTCGTCACGTCATAGGCGCGCAAGTAGTTGTCGAGCGTGCCGCTGTAGAAGAACACGCCGCCCGCCGTGACCAGCGGCCCGCCGAGACTGGGGACGCCAAGCCGCACCTTGAGCGGAACGACCGGGAACTGGTCCCGCGCGGTGCCGTTGCGGTGACGCCACAGGGTCTTGCCGGTTTGCAGACTCGCCCCGACGAGGGAGCCCCATGGCGGGGTCTGGCACGGGATGCCCAGCGGCGACATCAACGGACCCATCTTGACCGCATAGGGCGCGCCGAAGTTCTCGCCGAACATGGCCTTGCCCTCGCTAACCACCCGGCTCTCCGGATCGGGCCGGGGCACGAGGCGGCTGGTGAAGGCCAGACGCACTGGCGAGCCGATGAAGATCTGGCGGGCCGGATCGACCGCGATGCCGCCCCAGTTGAAGACGCCGGTGTTGCCCGGGTAGACGATGGTGCCCTGCAGGGACGGCGGGGTGTACGGCCCCTCGTACTTGAGGGAGCGGTAGCGAATGCGACAGGCGAGCTGGTCGAAGGGCGTTGCGCCCCACATGTCCGCCTCGCGCAGCGGCGGCGGCATGAAGCTGAAGGACGAGACCGGCTGGGTGGGCGCGGCCTTGTCAGGCGCGACGGCCGTGCCCTTGAACGCCACCTCGCTGACCGGGAAAATGGGCTCGCCGGTGCGCCGGTCCAGCACGAACACGTCGCCCTGCTTGGTGGGGCCGATGAGCGCGGGTACGACGCCCGCAGGCGTGTGCATGTCCATCAGGGTCGGCTGCGAAGGCACGTCCCGGTCCCACAGGTCGTGGTGAACGGTTTGCCGGACCCAGCGCAGCTGGCCGGTGCGGGCGTCCAGAGCCGCGATGGACGACGTGAACTGCTCCGCCTGCGGCGAGCGGCCGACGCCCCACTGGTCCGGCGAGCCGTTGCCCAGCGGGATGTAGACCAGCCCCAGCGCCTCGTCCGCGCTGGCGATGGACCACATGTTCGGCCCGCCCGTGCTGTAGGTCTGGCCCGGCGCGAGCGTGGCGTTGGGCGTGCTTGATCCGGGATCCCAGTTCCACGCCAGTTGGCCGGTGTGGACGTCATAGGCGCGCACCACGCCGGACGGGTTGTTGACGGAGACGTTGTCGTTGATGGCCGCGCCGAACACCGCCAGATGATTGACGATCACCGGCGGGGACGTGACCATGTAATACCCCGGCGTGGCGTGGGGGATGCCGGTGAGCAGCGAGACCATGCCGTTCTCGCCGAAGCCCGGGCACACCGCGCCGGTGTCCGCATCCAGCGCGAACAGGCGCGCGTCCATGGTCGGCACGATCAGCCGCCGCAGGCAGGATGCAGGCTGCGCCGGCTGATTGGTGGCTTGCTGATTGGCGGGCTGCTGGCCGGCAGGCAGCACCTGCCCGCCAGCCGGGCCTGCAACGGGTGCCGGGTCTTCGTGGTAGGAGACGCCGCGGCAGGTGAGATGCTCGCTGCCCATGTCGATCCTGATCTTCGGATCGAACCGCCACTTCTCCTTGCCGGTGGTGGCGTCCAGCGCAATCACATGGTTGTGCGGCGTGCAGAAATAGAGGGTGTCACGGATTTTCAGCGGCGTGACCTCATAGGTGGTCTCCCGCGGGTCCTCCGCCGTGCGCATGTCGCCCGTGTGATAGACCCACGCCAGCTTCAGACGATGGGCGTTCTCGGGCGTGATGTCGCCCAGCGTCGAGAAGCGTCGGCCGAAGCGGTCCCCGCCGTAGTGGGGCCAGTCGTTGCCCGGCAGGGGCTCGGTGCTGTCCACCGCCACGCGCTGGGTCGGCAGGGCGCCCTCGATGACGAACTCGTCTTCGACGACCGAGATCAGAGCGGTGATGCCCACCAGCACGACGACCGCCGCCAGCGCCCCGAAGCCGCTGCGCCAGCCGCTGGACCGGGCGCCGGACCGGGCAGGGTCTGCATCGCCGTTTGCACCGACACGTCGCCGCCCGAAGAGGGGCAGCAGCAGCCACAGGCCGATGAGGGTGAGCAGCACGCCGCGCGGCACCAGCGCCCACCAGTCAAGCCCGACTTCCCAGATGGACCAGACAAGGACCGCGAGAAGCAGCGCCGCGTAGACCCAGCGCGCCGCAGGGTTTCGGCGAATGAGCAGGTATCCGGTGGCGAGCAGACCGAGGGCGATGACCAGATAGAACGGGCTGCCGCCGACAGTGACCAGCCAGACCGCGCCGATCAGCATCAAGACGCCGAGCAGCAGCAGCACCCAGCCCGTGACAACAGCCACCATCGGCCCCTCCCTGACAGTCCGCCTGGCTCGCACGCAGCGTGCGAGCATCCGTACCCTGAAAAGGCCCGGTCTGCGCCGAGGTTCCGCCCTGAAATGCAGAACGGCCCGCCACCGGAAGATGGCAGGCCGTTCAGAACCGGTGATGAAGCGGGTGAGGAAAGACGGATTTAACCGTCCTGCCCGCCCTTGTACCGATCGAGGAACGCCTTGGCGTGGGCCTCGACACGGCCTTCCGCAATGGCGTCGCGCAGGCCCTGCATCATGGACTGATAGAAGTGGATGTTGTGCTGGGTCATCAGCATCGCGCCGAGGATTTCCCCGGCCTTGACCAGATGGTGCAGGTAGGCGCGGCTGTAGGTGGTGCACACCGGGCAGGAGCAGCTTGGGTCAAGCGGCCCGCTGTCCTCCTTGTGTTTGGCGTTGCGGATGTTGACCGGCCCCTCGCAGGTGAAGGCCTGACCGTTGCGGCCCGACCGGGTGGGCAGCACGCAGTCGAACATGTCCACGCCGCGCAGCACCGCGCCCACGATGTCGTCGGGCTTGCCGACGCCCATGAGGTAGCGCGGGCGGTCCTGCGGCAGGAAGCCGGGCGCATAGTCCAGCACGTCGAACATCGGCCCCTGCCCCTCGCCCACCGCAAGGCCGCCGATGGCATAGCCATCGAAGCCGATCTCGGTCAGGCGCTCGGCGGATTCCTTGCGCAGGTCCTTGTAGAGGCTGCCCTGCTGGATGCCGAACAGCGCGGCGCGGGAGGCGTGTTCCTCGCCGCTGTCGAACCCGGCGCGCGAGCGCTTGGCCCAGCGCATGGACATGCGCATGGACTTGCCCGCAACCTCGTGGCTGGCCGGGTGCGGGGTGCATTCGTCGAACGCCATCACGATGTCGGAGCCCAGCAGCCGCTGGATTTCCATCGAGCGCTCCGGCGTCAGGTTATGGCGCGAGCCGTCGATGTGGGAGGCAAAGGACACGCCCTCTTCCGTGATCTTGCGCAAGGACGAGAGGGACATGACCTGATAACCGCCGGAATCGGTGAGGATCGGCCGGTGCCAGTTCATGAACCTGTGCAGGCCGCCAAGCTTCGCCACGCGCTCGGCGCTGGGGCGCAGCATCAGGTGATAGGTGTTGCCGAGGATGATGTCCGCGCCCGTTGCGCGCACGTCTTCCACGCGCATGGCCTTGACGGTGGCCGCAGTGCCCACCGGCATGAAGGCAGGCGTGCGGATCTCGCCCCGTAACATGCGGATAACGCCGGTGCGGGCCTTGCCGTCCGTCGCCTTGATCTCGAATTTGAAACGCTCGCTCATGGCTGGCTCTCGTAGCGGAAGAGCAGGCTCGCGTCACCGTAGGAATAGAACCGATACCCTTGCGCAATGGCGTGGGCATAGGCCGCCTTCATGGTCTCCAGCCCGGAAAAGGCGGAGACCAGCATGAACAGGGTCGACTTGGGCAGGTGGAAGTTGGTCATCAGCACATCCACCGCCCTAAAGCGGTAGCCGGGCGTGATGAAGATGTCCGTCTCCGCCTTGAACGGGTGAATGACGCCGGTCTCATCCGCCGCGCTCTCGATCAGCCGCAGCGAGGTGGTGCCGACGCAGACGATGCGCCCGCCCCGCGCCTTTACGGCGTTGAGCTTCCCGGCGACCTCGGGAGTGACCTCGCCCCACTCGCTGTGCATCTTGTGCTCGAGCGTGTCCTGCGCCTTCACCGGCAGGAAGGTGCCCGCGCCCACATGCAGCGTCACCGTCACCCGTTCGACGCCGCGCGCGTCCAGCGCCGCCAGCAGCCGGTCGGTGAAGTGCAGGCCCGCCGTGGGCGCCGCGACCGAGCCCTGCTTACGGGCAAAGACGGTCTGGTAATCCTGCTGGTCCTGCTCGTCCGCCGGACGCTTGCTGGCGATGTACGGCGGCAACGGCATGGTGCCGGCCTCCATCAACGCCGCTTCCACCGGCCCCTCGCACTCGAACAGGAAGGCGATGGGACCATCCGGCAGCTTGTCTTCAACAATGGCGGACAGGTTCTGGCTGAACACCACCCGGTCGCCGACCTTCAGGCGCTTGGCGTTCTTCACGAAGGCGTGCCAGCGCTTCGCGTCCACCCGCTTGTGCAGCGTGACGCCCACCCTGGCCTCGCCCCGCGTGCCGAACAGCTGGGCGGGCAGCACGCGGGTATCGTTGGAGACCAGCACGTCACCGGGGCGCAGGAAATCCGGCAGATCGAGCACGCCCTTGTCTTGCAGGGCTTGATCGCTCAGGGCTTCCCCCGGCTGTACCACCAGCATCCGCGCGCTGTCGCGCGGCGACGCCGGTCGCAGGGCAATGCGATCTTCCGGCAAATCGAAATCGAACAGGTCAACGCGCATGGGTTACTCGCTTGCGGCCGCAAAGACTGGCGGCCCTTTTAGCGGGTTTTTGCGGTTTGTGCAGTGCGTGTTTGGACGCCGCGCCGCCGCGCTTATGGCCGCGCGGCAAGGCCCTTCGTTTAACCGACCTGGCTTAGGACTGACAGCAAATCGACGCCCATCAGCCTGATGCCAAGGGCCAGCATGATTAAAACAAACGTATTGATGGCGGTAGCCACAAGCCCCTGCCCCACCTGCTGGGCAAAGGAGCTTTTCTGTTCCACCCGAGCAGCCGCCTGCTCGATGCGCACCGTGACCGCTTCCCACTCGATGACGGGGCGCGCCTGTTCAACCATTCGGCTTGCAAAGGCGATCAGGAGATCATCCGCATTCTTGCGATAACGTGCCACCTGATCCGCCGTGGAGACCGCCCGCGCGAAAGCCAAATTCTCCTCCGCCGTCGGGGGGCGACCCTGGCTCCGCTCAAGTTCACGCGCCCAGGCCCGCTTGTGGCACTATATAACCCATAGGCCGTCAATGCCTCAGGGTTCTCATCATCAACCCCAAGGGCGTCATAAACGGGGTTCTTGCTGGTCACGGCTTATAAGGCTCTTCCTCTTGCTTGATCTTGCGCATGGCCTCTGCAGCAGCCTTCAGCGCGGCCTCGTAAACGTCGCGGCGAAGCGAGACCACGAGCCTGCCGCTGGGCATTTTGTAGGTGGTGAATATGTTGCGGCCCGGACGGGCCGGTCCGGAATCCACCCTGTAGAACGTTTCTGTCCCCGCGCTGCACGTGGTCATGTTCGATCTCCTTTTGACGAACTCTAACATTGCGGTGGGGGGTCTTGCCATCAGCTCCTGGTCGTAGAAGGTGCGCAACGAAAAAGGGGAGGCGGTTGCCTCCCCTTCCGGATCTTCTGGATGCCCGGATGACCGGGCGATCCCGCTCCGCTTACTGCGCGGCCGATGCGTCGGCGGCGACGTAAGCCTTTACGATCTTGGTCGGGTTGCGCGGCGGCTCGCCACGCTCGATGGCGTCGACGGTTTCCATGCCCTCGATCACCCGGCCCCAGACGGTGTACTGGCCATCGAGGAAGAACGACGGCTGGAAACAAATGAAGAACTGGCTGTTGGCCGAGTTCGGGTTGGCGGCGCGCGCCATGGAGGCGGTTCCGCGCACGTGCGGCAGGTCGTTGAACTCGGCCGGCAGGTCCGGGTACTTGGAGCCGCTCATGCCGGTGCCGGTCGGGTCGCCGCCCTGGGCCATGAAGCCCTCGATCACGCGGTGGAAGATGATGCCGTCGTAGAAGCCTTCGCGCGCGAGCATCTTGATGCGCTCCACGTGCTTGGGCGCCTTGTCCGGGCGCATGGCGATCTTGACGGAACCGCCGTTCGACAGCTCCATCACCAGCACGTTCTCAAGGTCGACTTCGGCCGGAGCCGGGTTGGTTTCAGTCTGGGCCATAACACCTCCTGTGAGTCCGAGGAGCGCCAGGAGGCTCAGCAACATGCGCCGCGTCATCTGATGGAACCCGCTCGGTTGTTTGGTCATCACTTGCGCTCTACCCGCGCCCGCACTTCTTCCGCAATAGAGAGCGGAACGAACGAGGTAATATCACCGCCGTAAATGGCAATTTCCTTAACCAGACGCGACGCAATCGGCTGCAACGCCACATCCGCCATAAGGAACACCGTCTCCACGTCCGGGTTCAGCTTCTGGTTCATGCCCGCCATCTGGAACTCGTACTCGAAGTCCGACACGGCGCGCAGACCGCGGATGATGATGTCCGCGCCCTGGCTTTCCGCGAACTTCATCAGCAGCGAATTGAAGGGCACCACCTCCACGTTCGGCGCGACGACCGCGGCCTCGCGCTCTACCTGCGCCACCCGCTCCTCAAGCGTGAACATGGGCGACTTGGACGGGTTGGTGGCGACACCCACCACCAGCCGGTCCACCAGCTTGGAGCCGCGCCGGATGATGTCGAGGTGCCCCTTGGTGATGGGGTCGAAGGTGCCGGGGTAAACGCCGACCCGCGGTTTGTGGCTGATCGCCTGTTCTGCCATAACGTGTTCTTTCGCCCCTGTGGCTGAGATCTCTGGCTGAAATCTCTGGCTGAAATTTCTGGCTGGAATCTTCGGGAGCCGTGGCTTGCGCCTCAGTGGTCCCGCTCGATGGCAAACCGGGCGATGGCGCGGAGCAGATCCGCCTCGGCGCCGAAGCTGGCCAGATGATTGATCGCCTGATCAATGAGGAAATCCGCCTGCTGACGGGCGCGCTCCACGCCCAGCAACGAGACGAACGTGGCCTTGCCAGCCGCCATGTCCTTCGCCACGGCCTTGCCGGTGCGGGCGGAGGAGCCCTCCACGTCGAGCAGGTCATCGGCGATCTGGAACGCCAGACCCAGGTCGTGCGCATAGCCGCGCAGGCGGGTGCGCTGTTCCGGCGTCGCCTTGCCCATGATCGCCCCGGCCTCGATGCAGAAGGCCAGCAGAGCGCCGGTCTTCAGCTGCTGGAGCCGGGTGGTCGTCGGCAGGTCGAACGTGGTGGTCTCGGCGGCCAGATCCATGGCCTGCCCGCCCACCATGCCGGCAGGGCCAGCGGCCTTCGCCAGTTCCTGAATGAGCTGGATACGAATGTTGGGGTCGTCGTGCGTCGCCTCGTCCGCCAGAATCTCGAAGGCCAGCGTCTGCAGGGCATCGCCTGCCAGCACGGCGGTGGCCTCGTCGAACGCCTTGTGGACCGTCGGCTTGCCGCGGCGCACGTCGTCATCGTCCATGCACGGCATGTCGTCGTGCACGAGGCTGTAGCAATGCACGCACTCGATGGCGAGCGCGACACGCAAGGAGCGGTCCTTCTCCACCCGGAACAGATCACAGGCCGCAACCGTCAGCAGCGGGCGCATGCGCTTGCCGCCGTCCATGGTGGCGTGGCGCATGGCCTCGTACAGGCGGCGGCGCGGATCCTCGGGCACGGCGAGCAGCCGGTCGAACCGGCTGTCCATGGCCTGGGCCAGTGCGTCCAGAGCAGGCTTCAGGGCTGGCGGCGTATGCATCTATGCGGCCCCGCTATTCGGCGTCGAACGGGGTCGCGCCCTTGGGGGCCCCGTCTGCGCCGATCTGAAGCTTCTCGATGCGCGCCTGCGCATCCTTCAGCTTGCTGTCACAATGCTGCTTGAGCAGCGTTCCCTCGGTGTAGAGATCGATGGAGTCCTCAAGGCTGGCCTCGCCGGACTCGAGCCGGTGAACGATCTGCTCCAGCTTCTCAAGGGCCGCCTCAAAGCTGAGCGCCGCGATTTTTTCGGCTGTTATTGTCATGCCTACCTCTTGCAAGAGGCCCCTGTTCTGGCCGCTGGCATTGAACGGGTCAAGACTACACGCGCCGGAAACGGGTGCTTTCCCGCACCGTGACGCACCCGCACCATAGCTGCCCCACGTCGGCGGGCCATCCGCCGACAGCAATGGCCCCGGAATGGGATGGCAGGGGTAAGGAAGGTTCTGGTGAGAGGAGTGGTTCTGGTGGGCCCGGCAGGACTCGAACCCGCAACCTAGCCGTTATGAGCGGCCAGCTCTAACCATTGAGCTACAGGCCCCAAGAGAAACCATCCTTCGGTTACCAAATCTTGTTTGGCCTGACCAGAGGGTTTTGCACATGTTCCTAGTCTAACAAAACATGTGAAATATATTCAATTCAACAGCTTATAGCGGCGCACTCAAGCACGCCCCTTAAACCCGGGCAAGAGCCGCGCAGCTGTCGACGCGCGCCGCGTCGAGAATGTCGAAAGGCGTGGCGGGCTTGGCTCCCACCGTGTGGATCAGGAACGTCAGCACCTCGTGCAACCAGCCGTACAGCTCTTCCAGATCCTGCTCGGTGCGCACGTAAGGCGTGTTGCCCGGCTCCAGCGACGGCGAATGGAAGGAGATGCAAAAGATCCTCTGTCCCTGCGCCGCCATCACCTTCAGCGCCGGGAGCACTTCCTCCACCGGCATCCCCTCGGGCGAAAGCGTCACCCGGTTGAGCAGGCGGCTGCGGGAGAGCAGCGCCGTCATCGGCCCCATGCGCGAGGCGGCGGCATAAACCTCCTCACCCACGCCGCGCAGCAGGCCGGTGAAGCCGCTGGTCAGCGGGAGTTCCAGCAATCTTTGATCGGGGTCGGCCCAGTACGGCTGGGGCAGGATGCGGCGGAAGTTGGGTCCGCCCTCGTTGCCGTAGTCATAGAACGGGCGGACCGACACATCGACCGAATAGCCCAGCTCGATGAGGGTGCGGGCGGTGTTGGGGCCAACGCCATAGCGCCCGGCCCGATAGACACGAGGCCGCGTGTTGAAGCTGGCCTCGATGGCGTGCGTCAGGGCTTCCAGCTTGGCCTTCTCGATCTGGCGCGGCAGGTTGCCGACGAACGAGTTGACCCGGCTCAGCTCTTCCACGAAGGGCGGGTTCACCCACGGGTGCAACTGGCTGCCGATGATGCAGCTGCCGTCCTCGACCCACGGCTTCAGCACGTCGATGCTCTGCGGCGTGGTGGCGATGGGATAATCAATCAGATAGCAGGGCGTGATGCCGTAATCAGCGAACAGGCGATGAGCCCGCTCCAGCTTGGCGATGGACTTGACCGAGACGTTGGCGCGGCTGACCGGCTGGCCCCAGTCGAAATCCTCTTCGGTGTCGACAAGAACCAGCACACGGGGCGCAAAACCCGGACCGAAGGTCACATAGTCGGTCGCTTCTGGCGAAAGCATTGCGGTGAATCGGCCCCAGTTGATTATGCCACGATTGGTTCTGCAGGGTTGCAGGTTCGGCAACGTCTGACCTGCTCGCCCGGGCCAATACACTTGATGCCCTGGCTGAAACGATATCGGCCTCCGCACACGGTTTGCAAGGCTGTTTGGCGCTTTAATTTATCTGGCAGCAACCATTGGTTTGAAGACCGATTCCGCTTCGCCTCCTTGATCGGCGATCTTTCCCTTCTAATTCCTTAAGAGCAATAACGGGAGACTGCCCATGAGAAAGCTGAACCCTCTGCTCCAGACTGCTGCTGCCCTGACCCTGCTCGGCCTTGCCGCCTGCGATCAGAGCGCCCAGCAAACCGGCGCCGAAGCCGGTCGTGAGATCGACGAAATGTCTCAGGACGTGCGCGAAGGCACGGCCGAAATGCGCCAGGACGCAGCCGAGGCAACTGCCGAAGCCCGTCAGGACATGAAGGAACTGGGCCAGGACGCCGAGCAGGCCGCCGATAGGGCCGGTGACAAGATCGAATCCGGCGCGGACGCGGTCAAGGACAAGACCGGCGAGGCACTTGATTCCACCGGCCAGGCAATCGAGCGCACCGGCGAAAAGATGCAAGACTAAAAATAGCAATAAAATTTCCGAATACAGGGCGCGTTCGCGCAAAGCGGCGCGCCCTCTGGCTTTGGCGCAAGCGCGGTTTCCCGGCCATTGCCGCGTTTCGTGCGACGATTTCAACATCCTCCAGACGCCTGCTTGAACGGCAACCGACACTGCACTAGGGTCGCGCCGCCTTTTCAAGGCCTGCCTGCAATCCGTCTTTTGAACATGAGGATGTTCCGATGAGCTTTCTGAGCGATGCTCTTGGCCGTATCAAGCCGTCACCCACCATTGCGGTCACCAACAAGGCCGCCGAACTGAAAGCTCAGGGCAAGGACGTCATCGGCCTCGGCGCGGGCGAGCCTGACTTCGACACCCCGGACCACATCAAGGACGCCGGCATCGAGGCGATCCGCAGCGGCCAGACCAAGTACACCGGCGTCGACGGCACCCCGGCTCTGAAGAAGGCCGTTGCCGAGAAGTTCAAGCGCGAGAATGGCCTGGACTACGCCGTTGACCAGATCACCGTGAACTCTGGCGGCAAGCACACCATCTTTAACGCCCTGATGGCGACCGTGAACCCCGGCGATGAAGTCATCATCCCGGCTCCCTACTGGGTGTCCTACCCGGACATGGTGCAGCTGGCCGGCGGCACCCCGGTGTTCATCGAAGCCACCATCGACACCGGCTTCCGCATCACCGCCGAGCAGCTGGACGCCGCCATCACGCCCAAGACCAAGTGGGTGATTCTGAACTCGCCGTCCAACCCGTCGGGCGCGGCTTACTCGGCCGAGCACCTGCGCACGCTGGCCGACGTGCTGCTCAAGCACCCGCACGTCTGGATCCTGTCGGACGACATGTACGAACACATCGTCTATGACGACTTCAAGTTCGCCACCATCGCCGCCGTCGAGCCCAAGCTGTACGACCGCACCCTCACCATGAACGGTGCATCCAAGGCCTACTCCATGACCGGCTGGCGCATCGGCTACGCCGGTGGCCCGAAGCAGCTGATCAAGGCGATCTCGGCGATTCAGTCCCAGTCCACCTCCAACCCGTGCTCGGTCTCCCAGGCCGCCGCCGTGGCCGCCCTCAACGGCCCGCAGGACTTCCTGAAGGAGCGCGCCAAGGTGTTCCAGCAGCGCCGCGACCTGGTGGTGAAGATGCTGAACGACGCCGAAGGCATCACCTGCCCCACCCCGGAAGGCGCGTTCTACGTCTATCCGTCGTGCGCCGGGATGATCGGCAAGACCACGCCGGACGGCAAGGTGCTGAACAACGACGAAGACGTCGCCACCTACCTGCTGGAATCGGTGGGCGTTGCCGTCGTGCATGGCGCAGCCTTCGGCCTGTCGCCGCACTTCCGCATCTCCTACGCCACCTCCACCGAGGTGCTGACGGAAGCCTGCACCCGCATCCAGAAGGCCTGCGCCGTGTTGAAGTAAGCACCGCCAGCTGCTGACCAGTCAGGGCGTCCCGGCATCCGTCGCGGACGCCCTTCTTGTTTGTGGTGCAAGAACCAGAATCAGACGATCTGACCGCCTTCGCGGCCAGGGGGATCAAGATCCCCCTGCACATGAAAAGAAATCACTTTAGACTCAGTGCACCCCTTCAGCGGAGGTGCCGCCATGCTGATCCGAAAGCCGTCCGCCTTTTCGCTGCCCGAGCGCGAGGCCACGCCCGAGGCGCTGTATTTGAACCGGCGGGAGTGGCTGGCCGGGATGATTGCGGCGGGTCTCCTGCCCGCCTCCGCCCTCACCGCCTGCGCCGAGGCCGCGCCGACGCCGTCATCGCTGGCGAAGCTGAACTACACGTCCGGCCCGTTCTCGACGGACGAGGAGCAGACGCCCTTCAAGGCGGTGACGACCTACAACAACTTCTATGAGTTCGGCACGGACAAGGGCGACCCTTCCGCCAACGCCCACACCCTGAAGCCTCGGCCGTGGACGGTGACGGTGGACGGCATGGCGGCCAAACCCCGGCAGTTCGATGTGGATGCGCTTCTCAAGGCCATGCCGCTGGAGGAGCGGATCTACCGCCTGCGTTGCGTCGAGGGCTGGTCGATGGTCATTCCGTGGGTCGGCTTTCCGCTGGCGTCCCTCCTCAAGCAGGTGGAGCCCACCGCAAGCGCACGCTACGTCGCCTTCACCAGCCTGCACGACCCCCGGCAGATGCCCGGCCAGCGTGGCTTCGTGCTCCGCTGGCCCTATGTGGAGGGGTTGAGGCTGGACGAGGCAATGCATCCGCTGACCATGCTGGCGGTCGGGCTCTATGGCCGGGTGCTGCCCAACCAGAACGGCGCGCCCATAAGGCTGGTGGTGCCGTGGAAATATGGCTTCAAGAGCATCAAGTCGATCGTCTCCATCCGCCTGACCGACAAGCAGCCGCCGACCTCGTGGAATCTGTCCGCGCCGCGCGAATACGGCTTCTATTCCAACGTGAACCCGGCAGTCTCCCACCCGCGCTGGAGCCAGGCCAAGGAGCGGCGCATCGGCGAGTTCAAGCGCCGCGACACGCTGCTGTTCAACGGGTATGGCGAGCAGGTGGCCGGGCTCTACAAGGGCCTCGACCTGCGCAAGTATTACTGAGCCCCATGGCTGTTGCCGCGCGCCCCCGCTCTGCCGGATCCCGCTCCACCGGATCCCGGCCCGGCCGCGCCCGCATGGCACGACGGGTGCTGAAGCCGGTTGCCTTCGTGCTGATGGCGCTGCCGCTGGCGTGGCTGGCGGCGCAGTGGTTCCTGCTGATCCGCCAAGGCGGCGGCGACCTCGGCATCAACCCCATCGAGGCATCCATCCACCACACCGGGCTGTGGGCGTTGCGCATCCTGCTGTTCACGCTGGCCATCAGCCCCTTCACCAAGCTGACGCACTGGACGCCGCTGATGAGCATCCGGCGCATGAGCGGGCTCTACGCCTTCACCTATGCGGTGGTGCACCTGCTGCTTTACTTTGGGCTGGACCGGGAGTTCTCGGTGGCCGAGCTGTGGGCGGACATTCTCAAGCGCTGGTACATCACGCTCGGCATGGGGGCGCTGCTGCTCATGCTGCCGCTCGCGCTCACCTCCACCGCCAGAGCGATTCGGACGCTGGGGGCGCGCCGCTGGCAGCGGCTACACCGGCTGGTTTACCTGGTGGGCGGCCTTGGCGTGCTGCACTTCTGGCTGGTGGTGAAGGGCGTCCAGCTGGAGCCTATCATTTATGGCGTGATTTTTGTGATTCTGATGCTTGCGCGACTGCCGCGATTACGCCAAGCTGCGGGCTTCAAAAAAAAGGCCGGGCACTAAGGCCCGGCCAGTCTGCATAGGGACGCTCCATCGGGGGGATGGAGCGCAAGGATCCGATACGGGGGGAGGACCGATCGGATCGGGTTCGGAACCTCAAGGGGGGAGGAGAGGAGCTCCGAACGCGTCGCTGCAATGCAACACGCGACTTATATGGCCCAGCTGCCCGTCACTCAGTAGAGCCTCATTTCGCAGGGGTGCTATGCAAAATATGCATAGGCCCCTTTTTCATGTTTGCCGCAGAAAAACAGGTACTCCGCACAAGCCTGCACGGCGAGACTTCTCGCCCAGTGACCATTTCCTCTCAATCAAGCGGGGTTTCCATGCGCTTTGATTATGGAAAAAGCGCAGATTTCTGCGAACGCTACGCAAAATCACCCTACACCGAGGGCGCAGGCCGCTCATGCCGATCAGGGCCAAACCGGGGAAAGTCCGGCTGATTACAGGTTCAGCGATTCCTGCGTCGCGCGCATCACCAGGAAGTCGCGCAGCACCGCCACGCGGATGGAGCTTTTCAGCTCGCGCGGATAGACAAAGTAGATGGGAAACCGCGGGCCGATCACGTCAGGCAGAATCGGCACCAGCTGCTCTGACGACTTGACCAGATAGGCGGGCAGCGAGCCGATGCCGACGCCCTCCTCCACCGCCTGCATCAGGGCATAGAGGTTGTTCACCGCCAGAATGGGCGTGCGCGGCGTGTGCGACCGGCCGACGCTGAGCAGCCAGTTCACGTCTCGAATGGGTTCGGGAGCGTAGGCTCCGTAGGCGACGATCCGGTGGTCATCCAGATCCTGCGCCGTCTGGGGCGTGCCGTTCTTCTCCAGATACCGGGGCGAGGCGCACACGATGTAGCGGATGTCCGCCAGATGCCGCTGGATCAGGTCCGCCTGCTTGGGTTCATGGAAGCGCAGGGCCACGTCCGCCTCGCGCTTGGACAGGTCGATGTCGTCGTCCGCCAGCAGCAGGTTGATGCTGATGTCGGGATAGAGATCGAGGAAGTCCCGCACGTGCTTAATCAGCCACGTCGAGCCGAAGCTGACCGTGGTGGTGACGCGCAACTCGCCCGACGGACGGGTACGGGTGGCGAGGATGGCGCGCTCGACCGAGTCGATCCGCTCCGCCACGAGACGCGCCGCCTCCAGCAGCTGCTCGCCCTCGTGCGTGAGGGCGAGCCCCCGGGCGTGGCGGTGAAACAGCGCCGCGCCCAGGCTCGCCTCCAGCGCCTGGATCTGACGAGACAGGGCGGGCTGGCTCTGATGCAGCCGCTTGGCGGCTTCCGTGAAGCTGCCAGCTTCGGCAACGGCATAGAAAAGCCGCAGCTTTTCCCAGTCCATGCCCCTGCCGCCGATGGTTTCGCGCATCATCCGCCTGCCCCCGCCCTGTCGTCAGTTCTCCCCTGAATGCGGCTTATTCCGCAGCCAGCGCCTGCTCAGGCTGGTGCGCGAGGAAGCGCTCGGCCTCCAGCGCGGCCATGCAGCCCATGCCCGCGGCGGTCACGGCCTGACGGTACACCTTGTCCTTCACGTCACCGGCGGCATAGACGCCCGGCACGGAGGTTGCGGTGGAGTCCGGCTTGGTCAGAATATAGCCATCCTCGTCCATCTCCACCTTGCCCTTCAGCAGCGAGGTAGCCGGATCATGGCCGATGGCGATGAACACGCCGTCGGTCGCAACTTCGCTCACCGCGCCGGTCTTCAGGTTCTTCAGGCGCACGCCGGTCACGCCCAGCGGCTCCTCGGTACCCAGTACTTCCTCGATCACGCTGTCCCAGATCACTTCCACCTTTGGGTGGGCCAGCAGGCGCTGCTGGTTGGTCTTGTCGGCGCGCAGCGAATCGCGGCGGTGGATCAGACGGACCTTGGAGGCGAAGTTGGTGAGGAACAGCGCCTCTTCCACGGCGGTGTTGCCGCCGCCGACCACCACCACTTCCTTGTTGCGGTAGAAGAAGCCGTCGCAGGTGGCGCAGGCCGAAACGCCGAAGCCCTGGAACTTCTGTTCGGACGGCAGACCCAGCCAGCGGGCCTGCGCGCCGGTGCAGACGATCAGCGTGTCAGCCAGGAACACGGTGCCGGAATCGCCGGTCAGGCGGAACGGACGCTGGCTGAGGTCCACGTCGATGATGTGCTCGGACATCAGCTTCGCGCCCACGTTGGTGGCCTGCGCCTGCATCTGCTCCATCAGCCACGGACCCTGAATCGGATCGGCAAAGCCGGGGAAGTTCTCCACCTCGGTCGTGATGGTGAGCTGACCGCCCGGCTGGATGCCGGAGACCAGCACAGGCTCAAGCGCTGCGCGCGCCGCATAGATGGCTGCCGTCAGACCTGCGGGGCCAGACCCCAGAATAAGCACGCGGGTGGAAATGGTCTCGCTCATGAAATCCTCGGCTCTCATTCCTGCAATCGCCCGTTCGGGCATGAAACTTCAGCCCCATATAAGCAGCCAAGTCGGCTTTTACGACACCCCTTTGAGCCCACCCCCACGTGGGCGGCGCGTTTTTCGCGCCCCGGCCTGACCATGAGACAGGCGAAGCGTCGCGGCGATGGGACGCAATCGCTCATTGGTCGAAGGCAGAAATTAAATAGCCCTTGCAAGACATTTTATTGCACGGTACGCAAATCACCTTGGTAGAAATTGCCGGAGCGAAACTGTGGCGCGCGTGAAGCTGGATGCTGTTGATCGGAGGATCCTGAGCAATCTGCAAGACGACGGACGGATGACCAACGTGGAGTTGGCCAATCGCGCCGGAATTACCGCTCCTCCCTGCCTGCGGCGCGTCCGCACGCTGGAAACCTCTGGCGTCATCAAGGGTTACCATGCGGACCTCGACCCCGATGCGCTGGGCTACAGCATCATCGTGTTCGCGCTCGTCAGCCTGAAGAGCCAGGCCGAAGCCGACCTGCAAGCCTTTGAGAAGCACGTGGAGCAGCTGCCCGAGATTCGGGAATGCTACATGCTGAACGGCGAGATCGACTTCGTGCTGAAGATCGTCTCCACCGACCTGCAGGCGTTCCAGCGCTTCCTGACCTCCAAGCTGACCCCGGCCCCCAACGTGGCCAGCGTCAAGACTTCCCTCGTCATCCGCACGTCGAAGCGGCAGCCGGGCATCCCGGTCGACCTTAGCTCGGACTGAGCGGACAAAAGACAGCAGTGCGCTTTCCCTTGCCCCGGCCGGACCCGATCCGCCGGGGCAAGGTGTTTTTGAGCGCCCCTGCTGCGCTTCGTCCGCATACTGGCGGCTTTTCCGCACGGCAGAGGCCGGTTTCATTGACGCGGGGGTCCAGCGAAGCTACTCCAGGTTCACACCCCGATTCGCCCCGCAATCATTACTAGAAGTCAAGGTCGTCCCGTGCTGTCGCAACGCACCCGCTATGCTCTCAAGGCCATGGTCCGGCTCGCCCGGACGCCCGAAGGCGAACCGGTGCAGATCGCGACGCTGGCTGAATCGGAGGACATCCCCCGCAAGTTCCTCGAGATCATTCTCGTCGAGCTGAAGCGCCAGAATCTGGTGCAGAGTCTGCGCGGCAAGCGTGGCGGCTATCGGCTCGCCCGTCCGGCCGAGCAGATCACTTTCGGGGAGGTCATCCGCATCACCGAAGGCCCGCTGGCGCTGGTTCCGTGCGTTTCCCGCACGGCCTACCGTCCGTGCGAGGACTGCAAGGACGAGACGGCCTGCGCCATCAACCGCGTGATGGCGATGGTGCGGGACGAAACCGCCCGCATTCTGGACGCCACCACGCTGGCGGACGTCATCAATGCGCCTGCCGAGTCGGTTGCGGCCCTGATCGATGCCCCCGCCCCGATGATGACCCAGCCCCTCGCCCACGCTGTCGGCTGAGAAAGCCCTGTTGCGCTTGCGGCGGGACACCAAGACCATCCTCAATCGTTGCATTGACTGAACCGCGGCGCCACCGCCGCGGATGCAGATGCTTTCGAGTTTGCAGGGAGATGGATCGATGAAGCAGCCCGAGACGTGGTTTGTCATTGCCGACGGTCAACGCGCCCGCATCGTCCGGCGCGTGCGCACGCCGCGCCCCCGGGTGGAGGACGTGTTCCCGTATCAATGGATCAACAGTGAACTGCTCAGCCACGATTTCGAGAACGAAGGCCTCGGGCGTGGCGGCGCAGCAAACGATGCCGCCACCTTCCATTCCATCCAGT
This sequence comes from Pedomonas sp., assembly GCF_036515995.1. Classification (NCBI taxonomy): domain Bacteria; kingdom Pseudomonadati; phylum Pseudomonadota; class Alphaproteobacteria; order Sphingomonadales; family Pedomonadaceae; genus Pedomonas; species Pedomonas sp. The sequence goes on from NZ_DATBUP010000165.1 coordinate 17,667, forward strand.
CCGGTCCTGATCCCCGCCGCCTCCTGAAACAGGAGTTCGCGGAAGAACTGGCGGAGTTCATCAACCGCGGCGCGCTGGCCAACCACTTCAACCGGCTGGTGCTGGTGGCCGCCCCCAAGACACTGGGCGATATTCGCGGCAAGCTGAGCGATCAGGCGCGCGAGTGTGTCATCGTCGAACTGGACAAGGATCTGACCCACTCGTCGGACGACGATCTGGCCAATCGGTTCGAGGAATTGCTTCCCTGACGGAGCGAAGGCGTGCCGCTGGCCGGTATATCGGGCGGGGAGACCCGGTCTCCCCGCTCCTATTCGGCGATATACCGCCAGGGTTCGCCGGGCCCTGCCCGGTGCCACACGGTGAAGAAGGCGAAACGCCCCTTTGCTTCCTCCTCCTTGCCAAGGACGCGAATAACACCCCAGCTCAATCCAAGATCACCGCCTGGCGCCACCAGCGCATCGTCTGACGACCACGCCAGCGGCGGCTGGTTGCCGGAGCCGATTTCCGCGCCGATCGCCACCGCGCCCAGCGTCAGCCCTGCGCCCTGACCGAGATTGATGGAAGAAGCGCTGCCATGCTTCGCAAATGCGGGGCCGATGCCGAGCACCTGCGCATCGTCCGAGAACTTCTGCTCGGCCGCCATGAGGCCGGTACGCTGATGCTCCGCAGGCCCCGGCACTGCCGCGCGTGAGCGCAGGCACGGCGCGGGCGACGTCCGCTCGCCTTGCGGGGCGGGCGACTTGCGGAACGCCTTGATCCGCCACGTCTCCCCGTCCTTCACCCAGTAGGCGAGGAACTTGAAGCCCGCCGTCTTGCCGTCAGCCGCGGTTTCATCGATGTAACCGGCGGTAAAGCCATGACGTCCATCGGCGGACAGGCCGGAGCGCACAACTGACCAACGCCACTGCCCCTCTGCCAGAGCAAGCGCCTGTGCAACCGCCTCCGCTCCCTTCGTGAACGTGCCGCCCGCCGCCGGGCTCAGCGCATCGGCGGCCAGCAGGCCCAGCAACACCGGCCGGGCCGGACGAGCTTCGGACAGGGCCGCCAGCGACGGTGCGCCGGATGCCGGGCACACGTCAACATGCGGCGCGCCTCCCAGCGCGGCCGCCGCCAGCAGCGCAAATGTTATGGCAAATGACATACGGGTCCCCCGGCAGAAAGCCGGAGGATATTAGGCCCCACAGGACGATTGGGAACTACCCTGCAGAGGGGGTCAGGCTGCGAACACCACGGTCTTGCGGCCGTTCAGCATCACGCGGTCTTCCAGATGGTAGCGCACGGCGCGGGCGAGCACGCGGCGCTCGATGTCCCGGCCCTTGCGCACCAGATCCTCGGCGTTGTCGCTGTGGGTGATGCGCTCCACGTCCTGCTCGATGATCGGACCTTCATCGAGGTCGGAGGTGACGTAGTGCGCCGTCGCGCCGATGAGCTTCACGCCGCGCATGTGCGCCTGATGGTAGGGCTTCGCGCCCTTGAAGCTCGGCAGGAACGAGTGGTGGATGTTGATGCAGCGGCCGCTGAGCTTGGCGGCAAGGCCGTCCGAGAGCACCTGCATGTAGCGGGCCAGCACGACGAGATCGGTGTTGGTGGCCTTGATCAGCTCCAGCAGCTCGGCTTCCTGCTCCATCTTGGTGTCGCGGGTCACCGGGAGATGGTGGAACGGAATGCCCCGGAAATCCAGATGCGCATAGGTCTCGAGCGGGTGGTTCGCCACGATGGCGGAGATGTCCATCGGCAGCTCGCCCGAGCGCCAGCGGTACAGCAGGTCCGCAAGGCAGTGATCGAACTTGGAGACGAGGATCATCACTCGCCGCCGCTCGGCCCGGTCGCGCATGGTCCAGGACATGCCGAAGCTCTCGGCCACCCCAGCAAAGCGCTCCTGCAGCGCCTCCAGCGACACGCCCTCGCTGACCGGATTGAACAGCACCCGCATGAAGAACCGGTTGCTCTCCAGATCATCGAACTGCTGTGCATCGAGGATGTTGCACTGGTTCTCGAAGAGGAAGGTCGCCACTGCGGCAACGATGCCGGGGCGGTTCGGACAGGACAGGGTCAGCGCGAATTCTGTGTGCATGGGCACAGACTTAGCATTCCGTCGCCGGAAGGCCAACACTCTACGAAAATTGTATTTTCCGCGCCGACCCTGAACCTCCGGTCAAACAATACGGTGGCGCAGCACGTCCAGCCCGTCGACGCCGCATTCAACAACGTCGCCCGGCTTCACCGGGCCGACGCCCGCCGGCGTGCCGGTGAAGATCAGGTCGCCCGCCCGCAGCTCGAACAGGGTGGAAAGCTCGGCAATCACTTCGGGAACGGACCAGATCATGGCGTTCAGGTCGCCGTCCTGCCGCGTCTCGCCGTTCACCGTCAGCCAGATGCGCCCCGAGCGCAGGTGACCCACCTCATCGACGCGGTGAATGGCCGAGATCGGCGCGGACTGGTCGAAGCCCTTGGCGGTGTCCCACGGGCGGCCGTCCTTCTTGGCCAGCGCCTGCAGGTCGCGCCGGGTCAGGTCGTTGCCCACCGCATAGCCGTAGATGTGGCTCTCCGCCTCCTCGACCGGGATGTTCCGGCCGCTCTTGCCGATGGCGATGACCAGCTCGACCTCATGGTGCAGGTTTTCGGTGCGCGGCGGGTACGGCACGTCGCACCCGCTCTCCACCAGCGCGTCGGCCGGCTTGCTGAAGAAGAACGGCGGCTCGCGGTCGGGATCGTAGCCCATCTCGCGGGCGTGCTCGGCGAAGTTGCGGCCCACGCAGTAAACCCGGCGCACCGGAAAGCGTGCCTCCGAACCGGCCAGCGCGACAGAGGGCCGCTCTTCCAGATCAAACACGTAACGCATGATACCACTCCCCTGTTTGGCCTGATGTCTCTCTGGTCTGATGTCTGTCAGGCGCGTCAGGCCGC